>JAEUII010000001.1 GCA_016795145.1 Planctomycetaceae bacterium | reverse complement strand
GTGTTTCCTCTGGAGAACACTGTCTCCATGCTGAACTTCGACATGATCGGCAATCTGAAAGATAACCGAGTGGAAGTGAACGGAGTCGGTACAGCGGCAGAGTTCATGGACATCGCCAAGAAGGCCGACGAAGTGATCCCTGTCGACATCACCATCATCGAAGGCGCGTTTGCGGGCAGCGATCATCTTCCGTTCTATCAGCGACAGATTCCGGTGATGTTCTGTTTCACAGGCATGACCGACATCTACCACACACCTGATGACGACTTCAGCACACTGAACATCGAAGGCGCGGTCACGGTCATTGATTACTCGGAGCAGCTGCTGCGAGGAATGGACGGCCTGGAGAAGCGACCGGTGTTCGCATCGTCTCAGCCAGGTCGTCGCCGACCGACCGCTCGGACTCCGTACCTCGGCCTGCAGCCTGACCTCGCCGCAAGCGGGGAAAACGGGATCGTTGTTCGAGCAGTTCGACCGGATTCTCCTGCTGCAAAGGCAGGAGTTGCAACCGGCGACGTCATCGTGAAAGTCGGTGATACGAAGGTGGAAGGCTACCAGACTCTGATCGAAGCTCTGGTTCCTGCAAAAGCCGGCGATACCCTGAAGCTGACCGTCAAGCGAGGAACGGAAGAAAAGGTCCTTGAACCGGTCCTTGGGGAGCCTCAGGCCAACCGATAGTTTTTCCGACACTGAAAACTTCTGCACGGTGGCTTCCGCTTCGGACGCCACCGTGTACTGTTTTCAGAGTTCCAGGTTTCCGACTCGGACAACCTGCATCAAGGGAGCTTGTGTGGAACTGGTTCCATGGAAGCGGCAGCCGTGATGTTTCAAAGTCGTCGTTCTGAGAATCTGTTATGAGTGACCAGCCAATTGTCGGCGTCGTCATGGGCAGTCGGTCGGACTGGGAAACCATGAAATCTGCGTCGGAGATTCTGACACAGTTTGGCGTTCCCCATGAATGCAAAGTCGTCTCAGCCCATCGCACACCACAGTGGATGAATGAGTACGCGAGCACTGCGGAATCTCGTGGGATAAAGCTCATCATCGCCGGAGCCGGTGGAGCTGCCCACTTGCCGGGAATGATCGCCTCGCAGACGATCCTGCCGGTCCTGGGTGTTCCAGTTCAAAGCAAAGCACTGAACGGACTGGATTCCCTTCTTTCGATTGTCCAGATGCCAGGCGGTGTACCTGTCGCGACACTGGCGATTGGCACAGCGGGAGCAAAAAATGCGGGGCTCCTCGCGGTTCGAATTTTGGCCCTGCAAAACCCACAACTGAATGCCGCGATGCACAAGTTCTGTGAGGATCAGACCAACGCCGTCCTGAATGACTGTGAACTCTCCTGAAGAATCGGGACCAGCAACTTCCTGGCTGAGCACTCTCAATGACCACAAAAATACTGTCCCCCGGATCACGACTCGGCATGCTTGGGGGAGGACAACTGGGCCGGATGTTTGGCCAGGCAGCTCGACGCAGCGGCTATGGCTTTGTGGTGTTCGGTGACCCATCCGATTCGCCCGCCGGACAAATTGCCGACAGAACTTTCGCCGCCGGATTTCTCGACGAAGATGCTCTGCGTGAATTCGCACCGACGGTCGATGTGGTCTCCTACGAACAGGAGAACATCCCGGTTCGTACGGTTGAGTTTCTTCAGCAGTTTGTCCCGGTCTATCCCGGTCCCGAACTTCTGAAAGCGTCTCAGCATCGACTTCTGGAGAAAACGTCTTTGCGGTCCATCGGCATCCCGACAGCCGACTTCCTGCGAATCACCTCGGCAGAAGAACTCGCAAAGGGAGTCGAGCAGTTTGATGGCGACGCAATCCTGAAGACAGTCACTCTGGGATACGACGGGAAGGGCCAGGCGCGAGTTCGTTCGTCGCAGGACTTGAACGCGGTCTGGTCACAGTTTCGAACGAGCGAAGCCATTCTCGAAAAGGTCGTCGACTTTGCATTCGAACTTTCGATCGTGGCCAGTCGATTCTCCAACGGCGAGTGTCGCTTTTACTCCCCTTCAGTCAATCACCATGTGAACCATATTTTGGATGTCTCCATCAGCCCGTCACCCCTGATCAGCGCAAAACAGGTGAAAGAGGCTCAGGAAATTGCCCGAGGGATCCTGGAGCACTTCCATGTGATCGGCGTTCTGTGCGTTGAGTTCTTTGCAACACGCGATGGCGGACTGGTCGTCAACGAGATCGCGCCGCGTCCGCATAACAGCGGTCATCTGACGATGGATGCCTGTCGCTCCAGCCAGTTCGAGCAACAGTTCCGTGCAATTTGCGGACTACCATCCGGCGACGTGCAACAGCGGTCACCTGCCGTGATGATCAATCTGCTCGGCGATCACCTGATGAACGCGACTCCGGAACGATGGGCATCCGTGTTCGAACTGCCCGGTGTCTTTGTCCATCTCTATGGCAAAGCAGAAGCCAGAATCGGACGCAAAATGGGACATCTGAATGTCCTGGCCGAAACCGCGGAAGCCGCTGAATCACTCGGACATGAAGCTCGACGCCGACTTGGTTTTGTGCGGACCCCGATTGAGTAGCCTTGGAAGTCGGCTTTCTCTATCGTTCTCTCCTGCATCTACAAATGCTGCGATCGAGTCGTCTGATGCTGACATTCGCGTGTCAGCATTTTGATCGTCGCACTCGCCAGTTAACCCACTGCGATCTCTTCCCATCGGATCCTGCCATGCAACGACCGTTTTCAATCCGCCAGTTGTGCTCACTGTTTTCTGTCCTGACCCTTCTGCTCTGTGGCGCAACAGACGCCATGGGCCAGGACTGGCAATGGATTTCGGCAAGTGCGACAGAAGGTACCGCGTCAGGGTGGTATCGCTGGGCGATTGATCCGGCGGCTTTTGGAAGCAACGAAGTTCGGCTGATGATCGTCAGCGATTCAACATGCTCCGTTCATGTGAATGGGCAGCGAGTCCTGCGGCACAGTGGCTTCGAGAAAGTCGACGGAGCCCTTCAGGCACGCGGCATCGAAATTCATACGCTGCTTCGAAACGGGCGAAATCAAGTCGCGGTCGAACTCCAGAGTGAAGCAGCGAAAGGAGTTGTGGGCATTGCGATCCAGGCAGTACGAGACGGCAAAACAACAGCAGTTGGTGGTGGCTGGAAATCAGCAAAGGCCATGCCGCCCGTTGGCTGGCAGCAAACCGACTTCAACGATCGTGACTGGCCGGAATTAAAGCCCGTTGCCGAAGTGCCTGTGGCCGGACTTCAGGTCAAGGCGCCGTCCGAGTTCGCAGCCCCGGTCGTCAAAGCGCGAGTCCGAAATAGTCTGCCGTTCGTCCTGGAAGATGGTGACCACGTCGCTCTGGTCGGTGCGACATTTATCGAACGTGCTCAGTTGTTTGAACATCTGGAAGCCACACTGACTGGAACTCTGGGATCGAAGAAAGTGACCTTCCGAAATCTCGGCTGGAGCGCGGACACGACATTCGCGGAATCTCGAGGCATCTTCGATCGGCCGGATGTTGGCTACCTGCGCATGGTGGAACACATTCGTGCTGAAGAACCGACCGTGGCAATTCTGTGTTATGGCCAGAACGAAGCTCTCACAGCGGGCATGACACCTGAGAATTTCGCAAAGCAGTTTTCTCAGCTGATTGATGAACTGACCGCGTCTGGAATTCCGTGTGTTGTCGTGTCACCTCACGAGCTGTTTCCGACAGCTCCACCAATTCCGTCTCCCGCACGATTCAACTCACGCATTCGAACCTACTCAGAAGCCGCCGGCAGTGTGGCTCAGTCTCATCAGCTGGCCTTTGTGGACATGTTTACCGGCTTCCAGGACCAGATGAACTCCAT
>JAEUII010000448.1 GCA_016795145.1 Planctomycetaceae bacterium | reverse complement strand
AGGCCATCAGCGTTTTGCGTGATCCGGCACTCGTGCGGCTTGGACGTTGGATTCGAAGACGTCCAGGACTGGCAGCGGCGTCGGCTACTGGGATTCTGTTTGCATCGCTGGCGGGGATGGCCGGTTCTGCAATCCTGGGGCAGAAGAACCAGCAGCTACGCTCCAGCAATGACAAACTTGTCACGGCGATTGAGGATTCGCGCGCGGCCAACGTTCACACACTCCGCGCCCTGCGAACACTCTTTGATGACGTGGTGACACAAAAGCTGGGTTCACAGACAGAACTGACAGAAGTCGACAGAGAATTCCTGAAACGGATTCGACAGCAGTACGAGATCTTTGCCAGCCTGAAAGGCGATTCCGTCGAAAGCCGTGCGATCCGCGCCGAAGGACTGCAGCGAAGCGGCATGATCATGTCTCAGCTGGGAGAAGAGCAGGAGTCGCGCCAGCAGTTGGATGCCGCAGCCATCATTTACGAACAGTTGCTAGAGGAAACCAGCGGAGCGGAGTATCGCCGACAGCTCGCGGCAACCCTGCTTGACATCGGAATGTCGATGCAGAGCAGCGGGGAACTGAACGCCGCGGAGCAAACCGCGGGACGAGGGATCGCACTGCTGGATCCAATTTTGAAACAGTCCTCCGCAGCGACAGATCCGGAAGCATGGGAAACCTATGCCCATCTGAATCGAGTGAAAGGCGGTATTCAGATCACGATGGGCCGGTGGAACGAAGCTCTCACCTCATACACGGCATCGAGGGATGTCTTTGAGGCGATTCGAAAGTCAGATCCGGAATCACAGCAGACGCTGGGACGACTTGCGGAAGCCTATCGAGCGATGTGCGATGTGACTCAGAACCTTGGGAACATCGGCGGACAGGAAGAGTATTCGGCCAGCGCGCTGGAGGCGTACAGAACTCTGCTGGAGCTTTATCCGGATGACCGGGTCTACGCCAGAGGATTTTGCTGGGCTGTTTACGATCGAGCGTCGGCTCATGAGTTATTTGGCAGATATCAGGACGCACTCGCGGAACTGTCGGAAGCTGTTGCCATGGCCGCAAAGCTGGCTGAGAAGTACCCGCTCAGCGATGAGTTTCGCGGACTGCACGCCTCCATGCAGGTTCGCCGTGCGGGGATTCACAGTCGAATGGGACATTTTTTGCTCGCCGACCAGGACTTGCGGCAGTCCGTTCAGCGGCTGGAGAAGATGGTCGAGAACGAATTTGATAGTGCTCACAGCTTTCGTATGCTGCTGAAGGCGGAGCGCTTACTTGCCATTCTGCACCATTCATATGGCCATCTAAAGGAGGCGGAAACGTTCTTCGGCAATCTGAGGGTTCATGGCGAAGCCTTTACTGCTGCATTTCCGGAAACGGCTGCTCAGTCGTGGGAGCTGGGGTCTCTTCCATATGACCTCGCCATGATACAGGCGGACAGCGGTCGACTGGATGAAGCAGCGCAGCTATTTGAAAGCTGGGGTGAGTCAGACCTGCTGAAGGCAGGAGCGTCGGACGGAACTGTACTTTTCAGGAGCAGCCTGGAAGCACGATGTGGACTTATCAAAGTTCAGATCTTGAGGAATCAGCAGGCCAACGCAATGGAACTCACCGATGCCGCTGCGCAGTACCTGGAGAAACTCAAGTCTCAGTTGACTGAGGATTCTGCGAGCTGGGACATCGTGCCGGACTATCATCTCCAGCTGAGCAACTTCTATCACTCATTCGGTGAACTGGCGAAGTGCCGTCACCAGGAGTCTGAGCAATTGCTTGTTCTGGAACGAGTTGCGAAGAATGCTTTGTATGCGCCGGCTGGTCAGGTTCGGCTGGTAAGTAGTCTGATCGAACGAGCTGATATCTTCTCAGAACGCGGTGATCAGGGTGCTGCAGACCTGCAACTGGAGATGGCAGCAGCAACACTCCGTAAGGCGATGGAATTTCACCCCGGTGAACAGAGTCTGAAGAATGCGCAAGCAGATCTGAATCGAGCCAAGGCACGTTCTGAACTGAGTCAGCAACGATATTCCGAAGGTCTTGGGTTCTGTGAGCGAGCGATGGCGGACAGTTCCACGGCAGCAGACCGCTCATTGCGGATTCTCTGCCTGGCGCATCTGAAGGATCCGCAAGCGATGAACGAGTTAAGTGTCGAACTGGAACGAGCGGTCGAAGCAGCATCTCTGCCGGAACTGATTCGAGCTTGTGGCATCATGATTGCTGACAACGTTGACGCGACTCAGGTCGCAGCAATAGCAACAGCAGCGCAGCGACTTCTGGACAAAGCGAATTCCGAAGGTGTCTTTCTGAAACCACCTGCGCTTTCCCGCCTTCGAGCATCAAAGGAACTGCACGAACTGAGTCGTCAAAAGGACTTCTCGGAGGCGATTCAGAAGCTTGACACCGTTGGTGTGTTGCGGCCTGAGTGACTGCTGTAGGATGGGCATTCCTGCCCGTCGTTGATTACAGCCGGACAAGAACGTCCAACTTACTAATTGAAGCCCGGCAGCAAGATTCGAGAGCCGCCAGCGACGGGAGCACAGTTCGGCTAGCGCCTCAGGCTCAGATCGAAGACGGGTATCTCAAACACAATCTCACGAAGGTCGCTTTCGCTGCTGAGCCGGATGCGAATGCCCCAGGAATAGTGACGTGTTGCGGCGGTGTTCGAACCGGAACCAGCGGGTTCGGTGATCGTCCCGCTGGAAGGCAGATTGCCGGGGATTGCAAACGACACTGGGACCGACGTGCTGCCCAAGTTAACCTGGCATGCTTCCGGCGTCACCAGTTTCGTGACGTCGTAAACTGTCGACGTCTGAGAAGAAGAACGGGACCGGCCATTCTGAGAATTGGTGAGTATGCTGAAGACATCATTGGTGTTTCGTGAGCGAGCGTGGGATAAGACAGTCTCTTCGCACCGAAGTCGCACATGAAACGTTGTGCCTTCGGGGAACGACAGTGGGATCGTCACCAGCCCGGAAAAGTCGCCGTTGATCCGGCCCGGCAGAGTTTCAAGATTCAGCATGGAGCGATTTCGAATCCGATTGATCCACTGCTGCCAGATAAAGAGCAAAAGGAACAGAGCCAGAGCGGTCAGGAATGCGTAGACCATTCCGGCGTTCTTCAACGACGCCAGGTAGATCCCGAGAGGAACGATGATCAACACATAGGTGATCATTGCGGCGGCAAGGAATCCCAGGCCGGCTCGATTGGACAATCGAATTTGCTTTGCCTGCCATTCCTCACGCCAGAGCCACGGCTGATCCGGGAAAGAGGCTATTCGCTGACGAAGACGTGACGAATCAGAAACGTACCAGTAGAGGCCGACTGTGACGCCTGCTCCCATCAGAATGGGTCCACAAACGCAGGCCACAAGTCGAGCCAGCTCCGGCCCTTGCCATGGCTGACCGTTCATCATTCCTCGAAGAACTCGCACGAGTTCAGGGACGTAGTTGCTGCCGATGACAATCCCGATGAACGCCACGCACTGAACGAAACAGCAAAGCACGATCTTTGGAAGTATTCGTTTCACCTGGAACTCCAAGCATCCTGAAACGGCCGTCATGGTGCTATGAGCATGATTGAGCCCGACAACCGGGCTCTTCACGATGACCATCGAGACAGTTCGAAAGGCCCGGCCACATTTTTTGATTTCGGCCGGTTTACCGTGCCAGCACCTGAAACAGGTTGGAAAAATCGTCGGTCCAAAGTACCGGATCGGACGATTTGCGGCTTTCACCGGCTTTCGCCAGTGCGTCGGGCAGCGTGCCGTTCTTCCCCAGGATCACCCAACGACTTCCGGGGCTGGCAATCAAGGGCACGTTTGTGGAGGGGTCTCGAATTTCAGGAGTTTCAATAACGAGGCTCTGCCAGTCGTTTCGACGAGCCAGCCCGTCGGTGACTCGAGTCAGGTCGAAATGCAAATTCGAAACGTGAAAGGCAATCAGGCCTTTGTCGGAGAGATGCCGCGTGTAAATTTCAAACGCCTGCTGTGTGAGCAGGTGAGTCGGGATGGCATCACCGGAGAACGCGTCAAGGACAAGCAGGTCGTAGGACTGTGGAGGCTCTGCTTCAAGCGAAAGACGAGCATCGCCAGCGACATGCTCAATCGTAGCAGCAGAATTCTTCAGGAAGGTGAACCTCGACTCAGCGATTTCAACAACCTGCGGATTGATCTCGTAGAAACGAAAGGAGTCGCCAGGCAATCCATAGGCAGCCATGGTTCCGACACCGAGTCCGACAAAACCGCAGCGAAGAGTCTTTGACTTTCCTTCACGCAGCGCGTCCATGGCAAGCCCGACGCCTGTTCGGTAGCCGTAGTACATCGTCGGCACGGAAGGCAATGCCTTCAGTTGAAGACCATGAATGATTCTGCCATGGCGCAGCAGCCGTGCGTTCTCCACCGCATCATCTTCCACCTCAAGAACACCGTAGAAGCTCCTCGCCGTTTCAATGGAATTCATGTAGGTCTGAACAGCGGAAGCTGTCACTGTGATAATCGCAACAGCAAGTGCCACAACCACACCAAGCGACCAAAGAGGTGCGCGGCGCTGGCCGGTGGTCCAGCCCTGTGAATCCATCCAGACATAAGTCGACAGAAAGCTGCTGCCGATGAGCGTCAGATAATGCTCCCAGTAACCAGGAAAAATTACGGGAGCGATCAGCCCGGCGAACAGACCAGCCAGAGCGCCGCCGGCAGCAATTGTCAGATAAAACCGAGTCAATTCTCGAGGGGCAGGGCGGCTTGCAGCAAGCTCTCCCTGACACAGCATGAAGATACAGAACAGAGCAGAAAAATAGATCGAAACCTGAACGATCAGATTCGTCCGAGCACCAAAACTCTGCACCCAGCAAACAGCAAGCAACAAAACTCCCGTGAGAGGTCCAAAGAGTTTTCGCTGGTACCAGCGATCATGCTCAAAGCACAAAATGAACGTCAGCAGATACAACGAAAGAGGAGCAATCCACAGGAACGGGATCACCGCCACGTCCTGACAGATCTCATTCGTCTCTGCAAGCAGAGCAAGACACGAGAGAAACGACAGCGATAACCACTTCAGGCGAACTCGAAACGACGATGTCGCAGTCAGATCTTTCGCAGACTTGCGTCCTGAACCAGAAACGGTCTTTGTCGATGGAAGACTGGAGGTCGCTGCTTCGGCAGCTTCACCTGAGACATGATCTCGCGGTAAGGGGGCGACGGACCGGAATAACATCCTGATACAGACACTCAATCCGCCAGCGAAACAGTAAAACGTCACACACCAGATCTGATCGAGCGAGGAGATGGAGAGAAAAGGTTCCAGCAGAAACGGAAATGACAGCAGCGCCACCAGCGAACCGGTATTGGAGAGTGCATACAGGCGATAGGGCGACTTGCCTGGGCACACAGAAGTAAACCAACGCAACAACAGTGGTCCGGTCGTTGCCAGGAGAAAGTACGGCAGACCGACAGACCGAGTCAGAGTCCAGAGGATCTGCAGAGTGGGCGACTGCTGTGATGTCGGGATCGATCTCAGGTCCGGCACAATATTCAGGAAACCGACCGTCGCACAAAGAAGGACGATATGTGTCAGCACCTGCCAACGAGTCGATTCGGAGAACGGCCTGACGGAAGTTAGTACATGCGAATAGTGATACCCCAGGTACAGCAGGCACTGGAAGAACAGCATGCAGGTCGTCCAGACCGCCGGAGTCCCTCCGTACCAGGGCAGGATCACTTTGCTGATGAGCGGCTGAATCAGGAACAGCAGGAACGCACTAAGCAGAACCGTCAGCCCAAACCAGAAGGCGCTCTGGGGTAAGTCTTGCGGGGCGGGGAGCGGCGAACTGTCGCGGTCCGGGGAATACGAGGAAGTCTGTGGTGGTGTCGATGGTGAAGTCATGGACGCTGTTTTGCGAATGCCACCGCAACGAAGGATAAAACGGCCGCGTTTTTGTACGTTTGCGGCAGGGCAGTATGTCGGGGAGAGACTGTTGGAGAAAGTTCCAGAACCGGAAAGTCTGCTGGGAGACATGAATTCACAAAAATCCCCTACTTTTTCGGAACAACACACCGGAAGCAGACGTCTCGTTCAAAGAGGCAGCAACCTGAAAAACGAAAAAAGTGAGTCGAAGAACCAGAACAAATGAGGAACGAGTGGGGGTGGTGAGCCCTGCGTTCGCGTTTCTCCGATACTGATTCTCTGTGGGCCGAATAACGAATCGCTCCATTTTGCGGGCTTTGCGGATTGTTCGGTTGCCACGGAATGAGTGAATTCGGCGAATTGCGGCGGGCTGCGGTTTCGAAATTGGTTGACGGGACCACAAAGTCGCTGGTACTTTTGGCTTACGATGATGGGAGAGGAGCGCCTTTTGAGGCGTCGGTCCTCTTCTTTGTGAATGTCGGAACAGGTGTTCGGCAGTATTTGCCGATGAAAAACCTGTTGTCGTTTGTGCAGTTCTTGAGTAATCGGAACGGTGATCGGATATGGCAGAAGCACGAAGCGCGTGGGGCATCGACATTGGGCAGGCTGGATTGAAGGCCATCAAGCTGCGAGTGTCGGACGACGGTTCCCGAGTCGTGGCAGCGGCTTTTGACTACATTCCTCATCCCAAAATCCTGAGTCAGCCGGATGCGATCCCGGAAGAGCTGATTCGGGAAGCGATGAAGACATTCCTTGAGCGAAACAAGGTGGACGGTGACCTGATTGCGATCAGTGTTCCGGGGCAGAATTCGCTCGCCAAGTTCATCAAGCTGCCGCCGGTTGAATCGAGCAAGGTGGCTGAGATTGTTAAATACGAAGCACGCCAGCAGATTCCGTTCGATCTGAACGATGTGATTTGGGACTACCAGCCAATCGGTGGTGGCGTTGAAGAAAGCGGATTCATGCTGGAGGCCGAAGTTGGTCTCTTCGCCATGAAGCGCGAGCTTGTTTATGAGGCGATGAAGCCATTCACGAACAACTCGAAGGAAGTCGAGATTGTTCAGATCACTCCACTGGCACTGTACAACTATCTGTCCTACGACGTGCTTGGCTTCCGCAAGACTGCGGAAACACCGGAGCCTCCGGCGATGGAGGATTACCATGTCATTCTGGACATGGGAGCAGACAATTCCACGATGCTGGTGTCTAACGGACGAAGCATCTGGATTCGAAATGTTCCGATCGGGGGCAATCACTTCACCCGCGCGTTGACTCGCGAAATGAAGCTGACCTTTGCCAAAGCGGAGCATCTGAAGTGTAACGCCACAAAGGCACCGGATCCGAAGGCTGTCTTTCAGGCGATGCGTCCTGTGTTCAATGATTTCGTCAGCGAAATCCAGAAGACGATTGGGTTCTTTGGCAGCGTGAATCGTTCGGCCAAGATTCGCAAGATCATCGGTGTTGGCAACGGCTTCCGCCTGGCCGGTCTGCAGAAATTTCTGCAGCAGAACCTGCAGTACGAAGTGGAGCGTATGGAGAGCCTGAACGGGGTCTCCGGTGACAGTGTGCTAACCGATCCGCTGTTCGTCGACAACATGATGACGTTTGCAGTCCCGTATGGAATTGCTCTGCAGGCGATCGGAAAGACTCGCATTCGAACCTCGCTGCTTCCTCCTGAAATCGCAGTCGACCGCAAGATCCGAAGCAAGAAGCCTTGGGCGATTGCGGCGGCTGCGGGACTGCTGCTGGCAATGGGCGTCAGCACGATTGGAAGTGCGGCCGTTGCTCGGTCCTTTGGGCCCAGTAAGTGGAAAGAGCCCTCTGACTATGTGGACCGAATTCAGGGCAAGATTACTGCTGAGAAGAATAATTATGGCACTGCCGAATCGACTCACAAGAAGAACCTTGAAGACATCGCGCAGCTCGTAGCTCCACTGGAAAAGCGTTCGCTGTGGATGGAACTGTTCAAGGCAGTCAACGAGTGCATGCCGGCAGAGGAGGGGAATGCTCTTGATGAAACCGACATCACAAAGCAGAAGAAGATTCGCCTGACATCGATCACCGCCAAGAAAGTGGAAGACGTTTCACTGTGGCACAAGGCGTTTGTGGACGGACAGAGGGTCGAAGACTTTTCAGTTCCTGACCAGACACCTCCTGCGTCAGCACCTGGCTACATCGTGACACTCAAGGGGTATCACTTCTACAACAACAAAGAGATCCCATTTGCGGAAAAGGACCGCCGGTTTGTTGAGAACACGCTGGTCTCAAATCTGCGTAAGTGGGTACTGAACTCTGGTGGGGTTGAAATCCCGGTTGGCAAGATCGGCATCACGTATCCGGTAGTTGCCTTCAGTGTTCTCGAACAGCAAAACTACGATCCGAATCAGCGACTTGGCGGACTCGGCGGGGCCGGGAACATGATGACCGGAATGGGATCCGGTGGCGGTATGATGCCGGGCGGTATGCCCGGAAGTTATGGATCTGCTCCTTCGATGCCTGGCGAAACCGATGGTGCGCTGTCCCCTGGATCTGGTGGAATGGGAATGGGTGCACCGGGAATGCCCCCCGGAATGCCTCCGGGAATGGGACCAGGCATGGGCACTGGTCCGGCAATGTCGTCCGGCAAAGGCGCAATGGGAGCGCCGGGCATGCAGTCGGGAGGCGCGGCTGGCCCTGGTGCAGGACCAGTGTTTGCTGAGAAGGAACAGAAGGAAATCAAGGTCATCGATCGAACAGACTTTGTGGTTCAGTTCATCTGGACGCGAACTCTGGAGCGCGAGCGAAAAGCGGAAGATCCTCGAAAGGCAACGACTGAAGGAGCTCCAGCAGATGGATCAGCCCCTGCACCGGCACCTGGCGGAGCATGATCACCTGATTTCGTCATCGCAGTTTGAATTACTCTGAATCACTTTGACCACTGGATGGGTATTTATATGGACAAGCTTCAGCCGCTTATCAAGCACCGTTACTGGATCTGCTTCGGGCTGTCAGTCATCTTTGTTCTGGTTGGCTGGTGGATGGCCAGCGGAGCAATTGCGACCGAGATTGACAATGGTCGCAAATCAGTCGACGGTGCCTTCAGCAAAGCCAAGCAGGGGGCCAACGATCCGAACGCAAAGTGGGTCGAAGGAGCCAATGAACGAAACAAGCAGGACGAAGTCGCCTTCACAGCGGCATCTACGGAACTGCGAGAACGGCAGCAGAATGCTCGCCAGTGGCCGGAAGCGGTTCGCGACGAGATGAAGGGCATCGCTTATCAGGGCCCGATCACGAACCACGTGTCTCGTGAAAAATGGGCGTCGATCTACAAAGACGAGATCGAAGCTTTGCTCGCAATTGTAAAACCATTTGAGCAGGGTGAGGGCCTGGTGGTCGTGACGCCTGATCGAATTACTCACAAGCCTTTTGACTCATGGCGTTTTGGACCTCCACAGTCGAAGGAGATCTGGGATGCTCAGGAAGACATCTGGTTGCTTCGATCCCTGTTGACTTCCATCGCGTCAGTGAATGGCGACGCGGGTCGAATCACGGAATCATCGGTTCGTGAGATTCAGAGATTGTGGCTTCGCGGCGGTGATCCTGCGGCAACTCCGTCGTCCGGAGGCGGTGCCGGAGGCATGGGCGGCATGGACAGCATGGCTGGCATGGGAGCCATGTCTGGTAACATGTCGATGGGTGGCGGCGGAATGGGTGGCGGCGGAACGACGACCACAGCGTCTCACCCAGGCAAGGAATTTGAAGGAAACAGTGGCAGCGACATCCTTGGTGAAGAATTCGGTCCGGACTCCAGCAACGGCGGCTCGGGCGGCATGGGAGGCGGTGACGGCGGAACCATGATGGGTTCGCCTCCTGGCGGAAAGGGCGGATTCAGCAGTGGGATGATGGGCATGATGGGTGCTGGCGGTGCCGGCGGTGAAACAGCTGCTCCGGCCGAGGAAAAACGCTACGTCCATGAAGTGGAAGGTTCCTACAAGACTCGAGCGTTTCTGTTGGACGTGATGGTCCGCGACGACAAGCTTCCGGAGCTCCTGGCGGCTCTGACCGATTCAGATTTTCCAGTTGAGATTGTGCGAGTTGAAATCAATGCGTTGCCTGGCGCTGGTGGTGCCACCGGAGGCATGGGCGGCATGAGCAGCATGGGCGGCACGGGAACCCTTGATGACCCAGGTCCGGGGATGTCGATGGGATCTGGTGGCGGCAAGGGAATGATGCCTGGCGGAATGCCCGGAATGGGTGGCATGCCGTCAATGGGAAGTGGTGGCGGTGGCAAAGGAATGATGCCTCCAGGTGGCGGAGGCATGGGCCCTCCGGGAATGCCTGGAGGAATGGGAGGCATCGGTCCTGCTGGCGGCATGTCGTCGCCGACTGGAATGGAGGCACTTCAGATTGCGATGGCGGATCCGCTGCTGATCAGTGTTCGTATTGGCGGATTGATGACTCTTTATCAGTCAGCTCAGGAATCAGATGCTGCCGAACAGACTGCAGCAGCCGCAGCGAATGAGGCAACTGCAGCTCCTCCAGCAAACCCAGCACCAACTGACGGCAACACCGCTGCACCTCCAGCCGATGGAACGACAACGCCAGCGGCTCCGGGAACAACACCTGACGGGGCAACTGTCCCAGCGGAAAATGCAACGCCGGGAACCGTACCTGCAACAGATGCACCGGGAACCACACCGGCGGAAGGCAGTGCTGCACCGCCAGCCGAAGGGACACCTGCTGAAGGGACTCCAGCGTCTCCTGCAACAACTGACCCGGCGACTCCTGGTACACAACCAGCTCCGGCAGAGCCTGGGGCTGCAACTGGGCCGCCTTCAACAACACCGCCAGCAACCGAAGGAGCAGGATCAGGTGAAGGAAATTCACCTGCGGCTCCAGCACCTTCAACGGGCGGTACAAGTCCACAATAGCCCTCGGTAATCACTGTATGATTTCGAGGATTTTGAGTTCATCAGATAGTCTTAGAGGAATTCGTCAGGGAGAACGATCATGGCCAAAATGAAGGGTCCTGACTTCAAGGCACTTTTGCTGAATCACGGAGAGAAAATTGGAGCCGTGTTGGTCGGGCTGCTGGGACTGACGTCCCTCGCGACGGCAAACTGGGCTGCGTGCGACAAAGATCCGAATCAGCTGAAGATGGATGCTGACAGTACGGAACGCACCTGGTTGTCGTCCACATGGCCAGAAGACCAAAAGAAGGCGTTTTCCGACACGCCGGACGTTCAGGCAATGGCAAAGAAGATGCTTGATTCAAATGACGAATTTGGTCGTTATGCGACGACTCGTCGATGGAATGAGCCAATCAACAAGATCAAAGATAAGCTCGCAACCGCAGTCGTGCTGCCTGCCGAGTTTCCAGAAGCCAGTCTTGTGATTTTCCCTAACGTCAAGAAGGACGACCCGGTTGACGCAGAGGAGACTCTGGTAGCCGATGCCTCCGACCCGAAGAAGGCAAAGGGGAAGGAAGAGGAGAACACCGAAGACCTTCAGAACCTCTTCGGCAATACAGGTCCGGAAGTCGGAGTGCAGGGACCAGGCGGTGACCAATACGGAACGGCTCCTGACCTGCCAGGCGGCATCGGCGGCCCAGGTGGTGGCAAGGGCGGCCTGGCTCCGGGAGGTGGCGCGATGGGGTCATCCGGTCTGCCTTCTTCGGGCCCAGGTGGTGCTGGTGCCGGCGGTCGTCGCGGCAAAGGTGCTGGCGGTGGATTGGCCGGTCCAGGTATGAGTGGACCAGGCATGGGCGCTCCCGGCATGGGAATGGGGGCTCCAGGCATGGGCGCTCCTGGTATGGGCATGGGCGCTCCCGGCATGGGAATGGGAATGGGAATGGGAATGGGAATGGGAATGGGAATGGGAATGGGAATGGGCATGGGAATGGACGACGGTTACGGCAGTGGCTATGGCCTTGATGTCGTTGCCGAAAAGAAGGTCCGCTCTCAGGCTGGCGTTTCCGTACGCTACGTGTTCGATATCTATCGCGAATCGGAGATGCTTGCGGAAGCACTGGGGATTGAACCCGCTCAGGCAAGTCAGCTTGTCGACTTCGTGAACCTTCAGATCGAACGTCAGCGTGCACAGCCAGGGGAAGATCAGTGGACGGGTCCGTGGGAACCACTTCCGCTGAAAGACCTTGCTCAGATTCTTGAGGAGTCGCTTGCCTACGATATTGAAATCGTAAACCCAGGCGTTGTGCGTAGTGAAATCACGATGCCACTTCCTCGCCGTGCGGCCGGTAAGTGGACTCCCGCAGACGCTTCGCACAAGAAGCTGGAAAACTACCAGCTGTCTGAAAAGGAACAGGAAATCATCGATCGCCTGCAGGCCAAGCTTCGTGAAGAAGCCGCAAAGCAGAAGGCGATGTTGCCGCCAGAACAGGCTGCGAACGAAGGATTCCGTAAGTACTCATTCTCGAACAACGATCTGGCCATGGGCATGGGCAACATGGGTGGCCTTGGATCAATGGGCGGCGGAATGGGGAGCATGGGTCTGGCAGGCATGCCTGGCCCAGGCATGGGACCCGGCGCAGGCGGTGATCAGTACGGCAGCATGCTGGATGACCTGTACTCTGAATTCACTGAAGGCGATGAGGAAAAGGGTGAAGATGGTGCAAAGGGAGCTGATGGTCGCCCATTGAACGCTAAGGACCGCGAAGAGTTCCGCGCTCAGATGCGCAAACGCCTCGCTGGTGGCCGTCTTTTGCTTGTACGATTTATGGACTTTACCTGTGACCGCGGAACGGCTTATCGATACCGAGTCCGCCTGGAAATGCGAAATCCAAACTTCAACAAGCCGATCGACGAACTGATGGATCCGGAAACGGCGAAGACCAAGACCGTGTTCTCTCCATGGAGCGAACCTACGGAACCTGTCTTCGTTCCAGATGGCTACCGATACTTCCCCGAAAAGGTGGAATCGCGGCCACGAGCGGACGAGTACGCGGCAATGTCGATGTACTTCGAACATGAAACAGCGGGAACGCCAGTGATGGCATCAGTGCGAGTTCCCGTCGGAACACGTATTGGTGGCAAGCAGGCTGTGGAACTTGTTGACCTCGGAAAGAACTCACTTGAGCTGTCCGAGATCGAACTGAAGTCTCGCGACTTCCTGGCGTCCGTCACAGAATCGCCCAAAATCAACGCGAGTGACATGCCGGAACTGAAAGACTTCCTCCGAGGACTTTCCGGAGCCAAGGCTGTCGGTGACCGACTTACCGTGATTGACTCCAATGGAGCGATTGTCAGCCGTTATGGTGGGGATAAGGTGGCCATTGGAAATCGGGAGATCTCCAAGGCCGACGACGCTCGTCTGACCGCATTCGTCCTGAAAGCGTACGAACATCTTCGCCCCGCCAAGGAAAGCGACCTTGCAGCTGATCCTTACGGTGGTGAAGGCGGGATCTCCGGCATGGGCGACATGGGTGGCATGAGCGGCATGGGTGGCCTTGGGCCAGGCATGAGCTTTGGTGGCGGAATGAGCCGCGGAAGTTCCATGAGCGGTGCTGGTGGCCGAAGTCGCCGTGGTGGTCGCGGATCTGGCGGAATGATGCCGGGAATGGGTGGACCCGCCGGAAAATAGTTCGTTTTGAATTTGAAGACGACGAATCGCCGCTGGCAAGTCGAACTGTACTCAACAGTCAGACTTGTCAGCGGCGATTCCATTTCTGGCAACAGCAACTGACCAGATTCCGTCGGACAAATTGAGCGCGACATCAACTGATGCTCAGGGCAGACAATCCAGGTTACGAGTTGGTCGCCAACGTTTTCCTCACCCCAGACCGCCCTGTTTCGCTGATTCTCCCGGACGGAACAATGGCGAGTCAGACCTGCTGAAATGCCGGTTTTTTGCGGGTTTGATTGAATTCAGACACCGCAGTCGATAGTGTCCTCGTTTCTATTGCGGTGACGTACACCATGCACCCAGTTGACGGGTTCTGACGGGCAACTCTGCTCGAACGGTATTCGTTTTCCTGTCGTCTCTCGGCTCCCATCCATTCAGGCAATTCAATGCTGTTCAAAAGTCTTGGAGACCTTACAGCAAGGCATGCGTTTCTAATCCTGCTTGCCTGGGTTGGAATTCTGGCAGCCTGCATCTCCACCGCGCCAAAATGGTCGGATGTCGTTGAAAACGGTGAGTTTGCATTCCTCCCGGAAGACGCTGCCAGTCGCGTTGCGACTGAAGCTTTCCATCAGGCATTTCCAAACGACATGCTGAAGAGCACACTTGTGCTTTTGGCGCGTCGTGAAAGCGGCAGTGAAGGTCTGCTGGACTCCGACTTTGAATTCCTTTCCACGCGAGTTATCCCGGAGCTGCATCGCATCACAGGTGTTCCTCTGTCAGAAGACGAAACGGCAGAAGAACCAGCCGAGACCAGTGCAGGGGGAGAATCTGCTGCGAAGCCGGTAGAAAACAATGCCCGAATCGTTCAGAGCATCACATGGTTCGCCGACCGAAAAATCGGGGACTTGCTGGTCAGTGAAGACAAACAGGCGACGACTATCGTCCTTGGTTTGACGACTGAGTTTCTGGACCAGGCAAATGTTGCGTTAGTCGACCAGGTTGAAGAGTTCGTCAAGCAACTGTCTCGTAACCCAAAGGGACATGAAGACTCATTGCCAGCCGGACTTGAAATTGCCGTCAGCGGTAGTGCAACATTCGGTCGCGACATGATGATGGAGTCTCGCAACAGTGCGAAGTCGACCGAGAAGTGGACAGTCATTCTGGTCGTTGCTTTGTTGATCGCGATCTACCGAGCGCCAATGCTGGCTATGATTCCGCTCGTGACTGTTGCTGTGTCGACAGCAGTGTCCCTCAGCTGTCTGGCACTGATGGCACAGGCTGGCTGGCTCAGCCTGTTCAATGGGATCGAAACGTACGTTACGGTGCTCGTCTACGGGGCAGGTGTTGACTATTGCCTGTTCCTGATTGCTCGTTACCGTGAAGAACTCGACGGTGGCCAGACGATCGAAGAAGCGATCTCCGGAACACTGGAACGTATCGGTGCAGCTCTCACGGCGAGTGCCGGAACGGTGATGTGCGGAATTGGAATGATGTACTTTGCCGAGTTCGGAAAGTTCAGTCAGGCCGGAATCGCAATCACGCTTGGACTTGCCATCTGTCTGGCAGCATCACTGACTCTCACACCAGCCATCCTGCGACTTAGCGGTCGGTTCGCCTTCTGGCCAAGCTTGCCAACAACCTCCAAAGCCAGCGAAGACGGATTTCCGGCCAGTACCGGCTTGTTGTCACGACTTCAAAAAGCACATCTTTTGACCGCCGGATGGGCTCGAATGGGCGCCTTGCTGGAACGTCGTCCATGGGCGACATGGCTTGCCAGCGTAGTGCTGCTTCTGCCGTTCGCCGGCATCGGAGTTTTGTTCTTCGGCAACCTCAGCTATGGACTGCTGTCGGAATTGCCGCAGACATCATCCAGTGTCTACGGGGCAGCCGCCGTCCAGCAGCATTTTCCTGCAGGCGAGGTGTCTCCTCTGACGGTCATTATCGAAGCCGAAGGCGTTGACTTCAGTCCGGTTCAGGGCGAATCGTTCTCACTGATCCAGGACTTCACGAAACGCCTTGTCGACCAGAAAGATGCACTCGGTCTTCACGCGGTCCGGTCTTTGTCGGCCCCAAAAGGACAGCGCGAACAAAAGGGAATGAGCATGGCGGTGCGCCAGGCTCAAAAGAAGCATGCTCGCGACTACTTCGTCAGCTCGACCGATCATTCGGTCACGCGAGTCGACTTGATCCTGAAGAACGACCCATTTGCCCGAAGCAGTATCAGCGAGTTTCGACATCTGCGCGACAATATTCGAAGCCATCTTCCTGACGGACTTCGAGAAGCCAAGTTGTCGTATGTTGGGAACACTGCCGACATCAGTGACCTGAAAGACGTCACCGACTCCGACCAGATCCGAATCGATTCGCTGGTGGTTCTTGGTGTCTATCTGATTCTGGTGATGCTGTTGAGAAAACCAGGGATCTGCGGATACCTGATGTTCACAGTCCTCTATAGCTACTTCGCAACGCTCGGATTTACGTTCTTCATCTTCTGGGCTCTTGATCCTCAGGGTTTCACCGGACTGGACTGGAAGGTTCCGATGTTCCTGTTCACGATCCTGATTGCGGTCGGGGAAGACTATAACATCTTCCTGATGGCTCGAATCGAAGAAGAACAAAAGGTCCATGGACCACTCAAGGGGATTTCGATCGCACTGGAACGGACGGGAAGCATTATTTCCAGCTGCGGTATCATCATGGCCGGTACATTTTCGTCACTGATGGCAGGGAGCCTCGTGGGGATGGACCAGCTTGGTCTGGCTTTGGCCACGGGTGTGGTCCTTGATACGTTTATCATTCGTCCGATCATGGTGCCCGCGTTCCTTGTCCTGCTCACTACTCGACGCCTTGGACCGATCAGCCGTCTGGCCGGTTATGGCAAGCAGGAATCAATTTCGCGAGCGGCTTGAATGTAGATTCAGGCGGGACACAGGGAGTGTTTCATGTCGACGCCATCCCTGCAGCCACCGGCTTCAAGCTCGTCAAAGCAACCACAGAAACCTAAGCCTCTGTGGCGCCGTCGTCTGTTGCGGGCGTTTCTGATCTATGCGGTGATGCCCTACGCGGTCATCACTCTGCTGGCTTTTGTCTTTCAGCGGCAGTTGATGTACCACCCCGGCAGAGTGGATTCACTCAGCGTTGCATCCGTTGGGCTGAATACAGACACAAGCGAAGATGTCACCATCCAAACCTCCGACGGTGAGACACTCAAAGGCTGGCTGCTGAAATACCGGAAGGCAGCACCAGACGTCTCAGCCGCTACTTCAGCCACAGAATCGCAGCCTCCAGGACAAGAGCCAGATCAATCAGGCGCAGCCGCAGTGGATTCATCGCAAGCTGCAAAGCCCGCAGATGAATCAGCAAACCGAGTGCTTGTGATTTACTTTCCCGGGAATGCCCAGAATCGTTTTCAGCGGCTGGCCGATCTCAAGGAGATTCAGTCGTGCGGTGCGGACGTCCTGATCTTTGATTACCGCGGCTTTGGTGACAGCACAGGTAGCCCCACAGAATCCGACATGGAAGCGGATGCTCGTGCGGTCTGGAAATTCGCTCACGACGAACTCGGGTTTGCCGATGATCAGATCATACTTTTTGGTGAATCTCTGGGTGGTGCGGTCTCGCTTTCACTCTGGTCCGGAGACCTGTCACCCGCACCAAAGCCCCGTGCGGTGATTCTGAATTCGACGTTTGCCTCAATGCCCAGAATGGCGGCTGTGACCTATCCATGGTTCCCGTTTCGCTGGATGGTGCTTGATCGCTGGCCATCCTTTGAACGAATTGCGAACGTGACTTGCCCAATCATCCAGTTCCACGGCGATTCCGATGAACTCGTACCATTAAGCGAAGCAGAGTTCCTTCAATCGTGCGCGAAGGCGGAAACCCGCTTTGAAGTGATCAAAGGCGGATCTCACAACGGGTTGCCATCACTTCCGTTAAGGCGGCAGCTGAAACGGATCATCACCGGTCAGGATCCGGATGCCGACCGGAAGAGTTTTTTGATTCCGTGATGACGTGATTCCGTGACGACGCAGACCTCAACAGCCGTCAGTCGCTACTCCGCCCCCTGAACCTTCTTGCGTGCTCGTTCGTGAAGCTCAACAGGGACGAACTTCAGCAGTCGTTCAATCACGACATCCGGGGTGACTCCCTGACTTGCCGCAGCAAACGTTGTCATGATGCGATGCCGCAGGACGGGCTTGGCGACCGCCTTCACGTCATCGGTCGTCACATGGAAGCGTCCCTGAAGCAAAGCATGTGCTCGGGCTCCAAGAATCAGATACTGCCCCGCTCGCGGCCCCGCGCCCCAGGAGACCAGTTCGCGAATGAACGGCGGGGCTTCTGATTCACCCGGCCGAGTCGCGCGGACCAGGTCGCGGGCATACACGAAGATGTACTCCGCACATGGAACGCGTCGAACGACTTCCTGCAAAGCCTGAATCTGACGCCCGGTCAGAACAGGAGTCAGTTCCGGTTTCTCGTTACCCGTCGTTTGCTTCAGAATTCGCAACTCCTCCGCTGCGGTCGGATACCGCACGACCACATTGAACATGAAGCGGTCCAGCTGCGCTTCGGGAAGGGGATAGGTGCCTTCCTGTTCAATCGGGTTTTGAGTCGCGAGCGTAAAAAACGGATCGGGAAGGTCGTACGTCTGTGAACCAACGGTCACGTGACGTTCCTGCATCGCTTCCAGAAGTGCCGCCTGAGTCTTTGGCGGGGTTCGGTTGATTTCATCCGCCAGCAGAACATTGGTGAACAGCGGGCCGGGAATGAACTGGAAGACCTTGCGACCAGTCGTCGGATCATCCTGCAAAACGTCCGTCCCTGTGATGTCTGAAGGCATCAGGTCGGGCGTAAACTGAATACGCCGAAAGTTCAGCTGCAGGATGCTGGCAATCGTGCTGCAAAGCAGAGTCTTCGCGAGGCCGGGAACACCAACCAGCAGACAGTGAGCACGGCAGAACATCGCGATCAGCAGCTGATCGACGACTTCGTCCTGCCCAATGACCACCTTTCCGATCTCGTGACGCATCCTTTGATAGGCGGTCGTCAAACCTCGGATTGCCTGTTCTTCCAATGCGGAAATCGTGCCGGCAGATCGCTCGGCAGAACTCTGAGTAGTCTCGTCAGACATAGGCCTGGTAACTGAAAAAATCACTCTGGGCAGGAAATTCAATTGTTTCGAAGAATTGAAACGCCTGGTGAAGGGAATTGCGAGCGCGGGAGCCCAGAATATCGCAACTGCTTCCGAACGGCATCGCGAAGAGTAACTCTCCCCCCAGTTCCTCGAATCAGGTTTCAGGAATCACCACCATGTCTGACATCCGCTATCTGATTTTTGACATTGAAACGGTTGGCGACGGCGACCTGATTCGAAAGGTCCGCTTTCCGGATGAGGAACTGACACCGCGTGAGGCAGTTGATCGGTACCGAAAGCAGCTTCTGGAAGATACCGGCAAAGATATTCTGCCACTGACATTTGTACTGCCAGTCTCCGTGGCCATTGCGAAAGTTGCTCCCGACCTCCGACTGCTCGACGTTCTGGTTCTGGATGCGCCTGAATTTCGACCGGCCGAGATCGCGCGACGATTCTGGCAGGGATGGATCCATTATCAGCGCCCAACATTCGTTACGTTCAATGGTCGCGGTTACGACATGCCGGTGATGGAGATGGCGGCATTCCGCTTTGGCCTGAGTGTCCCGGCGTGGTTCAATGTTGACTCGAAGTCGTTCGAGCAGTCCCGCAACCGCTACAACCTGGATGCTCACCTGGACCTTCAGGACCTCCTGACGAACTACGGAACATTCCGACTGAGCGGCGGACTGAATCTTCTGGCCAACATGATTCAAAAGCCAGGCAAGTCCTTGATTGACGGCTCACAGGTGCAGGACCTGTATTACCAGGGACGAGCCGATCTGATCAACGACTACTGCCGATGCGATGTGCTCGACACGTACTTTGTGTTCCTTCGAACGCAGGTCATGCTGGGGCGGCTGACACTGCCAGAGGAACAGACGCTCACAGAACTGGCTCGCACTCTTCTGAAAGAGCAGGCGGCTGACCACGAAGCCTATCGCCACTATCTCAGCGCATGGGATGACAGACTGGCTCGCAGGATGGATCCAATGAAAGCTATTGGCGGCTAAGTTCAGCACCGCCACTCACCGGGAATCGCAGTTCATCACTCGGAGAGTGATGGCGACTCAGCAACACGACACGACGCCTTTCGCCAGCATCGAGAATGACGTGGCACGGGCAAAAGACGCGGAATCCACACTGAGATTCAGGCTGCAATAAACTGAGTTTGCTGCTGTTTCGGAGAACCGATAAAACTCGTCGCGTGTCATCTATTTTTGGGCCGGAACCCGCGACTTCTCGTAGCAGCCGCGGCGCGAGGGCTCCTCTTTGAACAGAACAGAAGAAATGATTCAGGTTAAGCTGCCAGACGGCAACATTCTCGACCTTCCCGACTCCGCTTCCGCACTGGACGTCGCCGCTGGTATCGGCGAACGCCTTGCGAAAGCGACTATTGCGGCCAGCATCGACGGTCAAATTGTTGATTCGATGCGACCACTTGCTGAACTGACGGAGCTTCGCCCGGTACCGCTGAAGCTGATCACCGAGCGTGATACTGAAGCAC
>JAEUII010000380.1 GCA_016795145.1 Planctomycetaceae bacterium | reverse complement strand
CTGAATCAGATCCTGCTGGTCTCGAAGACCGATCCGTTTCAGTGTCAGGTGTTTTCGATTCCTCTGGACCTGACAGAGAAGAAGCGTTCCGTCGAAGCAGCGCCCGTTCGTCAGATTGGAATGGCGTGGGCCACAGGGATGGATGTTTCTCCTGATGGCCGCAAAATGGTCATCGTCAATCCACTCAGCGGAGTGATGGTAGAACGGCAGAAGGACGAATCATGGTCCGACGCGTTTACTCGTCAGGCCCTGCCGCTGACTCTTCCCGCCCGCAGTCAGGGCGAAACCGTTTGCTTCTCAACCGACGGCAGCAAACTCTATCTCAACAGCGAAGGCCAGGACCAGCCGCTTTGGGTCATGCCAACTCCAGCGCGTTAGCAATGCGATGCTCCCCACCCATGCGAAGCAATGGGAGGGGTCAGGCGAGCGATAGCAAGCCTGGGGGCGGGCCGAGCCGCGAACGAACAATGGTTATTGATGATTGAAAATTGAAAAATGCAAAATGCAGGCCGCAATCACACTTTGCATTTTTCAATCTCCAATAACCATTAACCATTCCCGCGCCTGCAATGCTCCCCACCCATGCGAAGCAATGGGAGGGGTCGAGCGAGCGTCAGCAAGCTCGGGGGCGGGCCGAGCCGCGAACGAACAATGGTTATTGATGATTGAGAATTGAAAAATGCAAAATGCCGGCCACGATCCCAATCTGCATTTTTCAATCTCCAATAACCATTAACCATTCCAGCGCACTGCAATGTTCCCCACCCGCACGAAGTATGGGAGGGGTCAGGCGAGCGCCAGCAAGCCTAGGGGCGGGCCGGGCTGCGGGGTTCTCTCTGGAAGCCGTTATTGAAGAACGATTGAGGACAATCGTTCCACACTGCACGTTCTGGTTTTCAGTGTTCGGTAATCGCAGATTTGACCACGGAGGTCACAGAGTGGCACGGAGGTGAATCGCAGAGGGGCGGGTAGATTTAACGCAGAGGGCGCAGAGGAGCCACAGTTGCAACTCTCCTGTGATTCCTCTGCGTACTCTGCGACCTCTGCGTTTCATTTGTTCTGTTCGGCGGAGCGAACAACGACTCTGGAACAAAACGAAAAAATCGTGTGCGTTCGGCGTTTTGCCTGCGTTTTTGAATATCAGACAGGCTTTGCTGGTTGCCTTGCAGGTATCAATGCCAGCGCAGAATTCACGGGATTATCACCATGTTGACATTGTCGTTCACGACGCTGCTTCGAAATGCGGTGTTCACTTTGTGTTTCCTGGCAGGGATGGCCAGCATCTCGGGGATGTGCTTCGCTCAGGGTGCCAAAGGCGATGCGGCGACCATTGAAGAAGCAACAAAGGTTCTGGACCTTCGTACTCTGGCCCGGCCAACGACCGCGGAGCCTTCGGGTGACCGCCAGATGTCGTCGATGACTTACAATACTCCGGAGGATCCGAAGACAGCTTACAAGTTTCACCAGGACCAGCTGGTGAAGGCAGGCTGGAAAGAGCTGCCAGGCACATCTCTGGATGCAGCCTACGCTTCCGGAACATTCCAGAAGTCTGGTTACACACTCTCCATTTCCACAACCATGATTGGTGAAGGCAAGACAATGGTTGCCCTGACCAATCACGGCAACATTGAACCGGGAAAGCTGCCGGTGCCCAAAGGAGCAGAATCTGTCTTTGCGAATCCTGTCACAGCGATCTACTCCATCAATCGACCTGTCGACAAGGTTGAACCTGAAACAAGGGAACTGCTGAAGAAGGCTGGCTGGGCTGAATACGGCACGAACGATCTGGGAGACGAACAGAAAGTCTTCAACATGAAGAAGAACGCCGTTCTTCTGAATATCATGGTGTCAGTGTCTCCCGTTGAAAAAGACAACACGTCCATCATGATGACCCCGTCCCTGATGCCAGCAGACCTGCCAGCACCAGCGGAAGCAAAGGAACTGCAGTTCACTCCGATGTACAAGACTCTGACATTTCAGACGTCTATGAATTACGAAGCCACAGCAAAGTTCTATCAGACAGAACTCGCAAAGAGCGGATGGAAATCCACCAAACCGGAGGTCTCAGAAGGCGAGGACGATTTCGGCCGATCCGTGGGTCTGATGGTCTTTCGTAATCCTGCCGAAGACATGATCACGATGGATCTGAAGAAGATCGAAGATGTCACCGATGTGACTCTGAAGCATCAGACAAAGGCCGAATGGAAGGAAGAAGAAGAGCGAGCAAAGGAAGCCGTCAAGAATGCTCAGGCTGCTGAAGAAGAAGCCCGGGAAGCGGTGGCAGCAGCTGGCGAAGAGATGGAAGAATCTGACCTGGCTCGCCAGATTCGCGAAGAAGCCGAAATGGAAGTCGAGAAGGCTCTTGGCGACGCGAATGCTCAGATTGCTGAGGCTCTGAAGGGAATTCCTGGTCGTTCTGAAAAGCCAAAGGCCGCCTCAAAGAAGAACGCTGACAGGAAACCCGCAGCGAAGGCAGCGACAAAGGAAATGGCAACTGGCAAACAGTCGTCCGTCGGCACTTTGAAGGTCGGAGACAAGACCTACACACTGAAGAACATCGTGGCCTACGAGATCGACTACTACGGAGACCCGAAGATTCGCGTGTATCTGTCCGAAAAGCCAGCCAACATGACGAAGCTGAAGACCTCTCTTGCAAAGGAACGAAGCGACGATGATTTCAATGAATTCCAGCCACAGGTTCGCCTGATCGTCAATCCCGAAGGTTCCATCGAAAGCTATGAACTGTGGGCCGACAATCTGTCGGTCAGTGGCAACGGAAGCCTCGACGGTTCCGTCGAAGTCCAGGACGGCCGCGTTGTCGGGAGTGCGAAACTGACTGAAGAAGGCGAAGCGGGAGACCGCAAGTACATGTTCGACTTCAAGTTCGAAGCGAACGTGATTCCTCTGCCGGAAAAAGCAGAAGGCGATGAAGAGTAACTGATGCTGCTGCAGACCCCTCCCGAACTCGTTCTTGGGAGGGGTATTTTTATGCGCTCTTCTTCGGAGGAATCAGCCAGTACAAAACGGGAGCCGTTGTCGCGGTGGTAAACAGCGCCATAACCACCATCATCGCAAACAGAGTCGGGCTGATGACGCCCAGGTCAAGGCCGATGTTCAGAACGATCAGCTCCATCAGTCCTCGAGTATTCATCAGAGTGCCAAGGGCAGCCGAGTCGCGCCAGGAGAGACCATTCAGTCGCGCCGCAAACAGAGTTCCTCCAAACTTGCCCGCAACGGCCACAAGGATGATCGCCGCACACCAAAGCCAGTTATTCAGGCCACCGACGAGATTTATCTGAGTCCGCATCCCGGTGTATGCGAAGAAGGCGGGCAGCAGCAGAACGGTCGCAGGTTCCTTCAGTCGCGTTGAAAATTCCTGAGCAATCCGGCTGCGGTGAGGAATCACAGCGCCCAGAAGGAATGCTCCAAAGACGGCATGGATTCCAATCTTCTCTGTGGCCAGCGAACAGAACAAAATGGCAAAGTAAGTTCCGGAAACAGCAAGTGGAGGCAGCGGCCCCGTGCCCTCATCCCAGCGCCGGCTGGCGAACTTCAGCAGCGGTCGCATCACAAGAAACATGAAAGCGATAAAGGCGACGGCTCCACCAGCAACCCACAGTGCATTCGAAAGCTGCGACTGAGCGACTCCTACCACCAGAGCAAGCAAACACCAGGCAGACACGTCGTCGGCTGCAGCACATCCCAGAGCAATCTCGCCCAGTTCTGTCTTATCGAGTCCTCGATCCGTCAGAATTCTGGCGAGGATTGGAAAGGCAGTAATCGCCATCGCGGATCCCATGAACAGCGCAAAGCTGGTGAAGGGAACGCCCGAATGCGAATAGATGGGATACAAACCCAGTGCCAGCGCAGCGCCTAACACGAACGGGACGATGATACTGGTGTGTGAAACGGCAACCGCCGCGTGGGCTCGCCCTGCAAGACGAGCCGTGTTCAGCTCCAGTCCAACAAGAAACATGTAGAGGATCACGCCAAGCTGCGAGATCGCCTTCAGAGCTGCGGCAACCTGTCCCCTGGAATCCATCGCTTCGGACGGAATCAGCGTATGCGCCCACTCCGGAGCCACGGAACCAAGCAGTGATGGGCCGAGCAGAATTCCCGCGACGACTTCTCCAATCACAGGAGGCTGGCCAAAGTACCGGAACACTCGCCCAAGCAAATAGCCACAACCAATCACAGCAGCAAGAGTCGCAATCACGTGGCCAACAACGTCAACCTGACCACTCACGACCTGACCAACGGGGCGAGCATCCGTGGGAGCTGTTGGTGCCACCAGCCCTTCACCGTAAAGCCGAATCGCAAAGAACAACAGCACGCCCGCGACAAGCAGGCCGACATAACCAAGAATCCCCACCCAGGCCGGACGACCAAGCCCGGTCGCAGCCTGTCCGGAAACCCCTGAAGCAACTGCCGGTTCGGGTACCATCGATTCACTTCGCCGTCTGCAAATCACTCGAGAGAACCCGCACGCAGCCGTCCGCAGGCACCGCGCAGAATGTCTCCAGGGACACCGCATTGATCGACCAGACTGTAGGCGCGAGATCAATAGTTGTCCAGACAAATGTTGTCCGGACAGCATTACGAAGCAGGCGAAAGCAGGGTAGCGGCGTGGTTCGACGCATCCTGGCAGGTATCCACCACGAATCTCACTTGTGTGGCTCGGCCAACGGTAGAAGAGATTGAAATGCTCTGGTAACTAAGCCCCATCATCCTTTTTCGGCTTCTTCCGATTTGGCAGTTTCTTTTCGATGCTCTCCAGGTCTCGGATCATGTCCACTTCGGCCTGAGCCTCTCTCGCAGCACGACGTCTTTCACTGAACTTTTCGTATTCCAGTCTTGCCTTTTCATCCGCCTGTTCGCGAGAAACAGAACCGGCATTCGGAAGAACTGATCGGTCATTGAATCGAAGGAACTCGTCGAGTTTAATGGGCCAGTCGCACATGAAGACCTGCTTGCGTCGCCGAGCCTGATCTTCGGCATAGTCCAGAAACATGACCACGATGCGGTTCAGCTCTTCGATCTCGGGTTCCGTCAGATAATTCTTGGCGACCGTGACATCACCTTTTCGAACAGTATCGCCATTCCATGTCGTTAACCCCATGTTCGGCTGCGACGCGTCGGCTCTTTCTTTGATCAGTTGTGGTGCCGTTTTTCCGGTGGCAGCGAAGTGGAGCTTGTTCTGGATGGTCTGGAAGAAAGCCTGAGTCTGGGCGTCGTCGGTCTGGTAATCTGAAGCAAGAGCAAAGATCTCTTTGACACGCAGGTACATTCGCTTTTCGCTGGCTCGAATGTCGCGAATGCGTTCGAGCAACTCGTCAAAGTAGTCGGGAACGCCCGGGCCAGGCGGACTCTTCAGACGTTCGTCATCCATGGTGAATCCTTTCACCAGGTACTCTGTCAGCCGAGCCGTCGCCCATTGGCGAAACTGAGTGCCGCGAGGACTGCGGACGCGATAGCCAATTGCAAGAATGAGCGAGAGGTTGTAGTGAAGCACGTCCCGCGAAACTTCTCGATTTCCTTCAGTTCGAACTATTAAGTAGTTCTTAATAGTTGCGGCTTCAGTGAGTTCACCCTCGTCGTAAATCGTTTTGAGGTGCTGATTTACGTTTGGAACAGAGGTTTGAAACAATTCCGCGATCTGAACCTGAGTCAACCATATGGTCTCATTCTCGAACCGGCATTGGATCCGAGTCTGTCCGTCATCTGTTTGATAGAGAATGATCTCAGAGCCTGGTGTCTCATCGGTCATGGATGCCTCCTACAGCTCCCCTGAAAACGCCTGATGCAGCAGGGACTTTTTCAGTTTGTCCATGCGGCGAGTTTGCGTATGAAATGCGATTTTGTGACCACAGATTACACAGATGGCACTGATGAGTCGCCAGGTGCATCAGAGTTCTCTGCTACGGCCCTGCTTCAGGAAAGCGAGCAAGGTCCGGCTCGTCTGGGTCCAGGTTCGCGGGAAGCCATGAGAACAATTCTGCGTTCTTCAGCATGAACCGAATTCGGTAGTCCTTCTTCTGGTGCTCCGGCGGAAACTCCACACGCTCCCAATGAAGTTCAAACCGCACGGAATCTCCCTGAAACGGAACACACTCCGCCTTCGAGAATCCCGGGATGACTCGCCCTTTGCGGTCCAGAATCTCCGCGCGGATTTCTCCGTCGTTCCATGTGCGACCATTGATCATGACTTTGGGTGTTCGGAACGGTTCGCGTCGAGTCACCAGCCAGCCTTCTTTCGATTCAGTTGCTTCACCAGCATGCCCCGCAGCACGAGTGCTCATTGAGCAGAATCCATCCAGCCTCATTGTGGCAAGGCCAATCGCCGCTTTCACTCGCGGCTCGTCATGCACCTTGTCTGTACCGCCGTAGTAGAACCACAGTTCATCACCGACGACAATCGGTGCCCGTGCGGTCACGATCATTCCTCGATCCCAGTCATCGCTGGTGCCTCGCGGGATCAGAGGCTGCCTTTGAATCGGGCGAGTCCAGTTGATCAGATCCCAGCTCCATGCCAGCTGCACGTCCATCGTGCGAGGCGAATCTCTCTGTGCTTCATGCAGCTTGTCGACGGAGTATTCCCCGTAGCGAAAGTAGCGGGCTGAATAGATCCACGGCAATCCCACGTAGAGCCCCTGATAAGGGAAGACCGGCATTCCGTAGATCTGAGTTTCATCGGGATCATGATCGTCGGCAACAAACACAGGCCCATCAAGAACCTTCTTCCATTGCAAGCCATCGGAAGACAACGCAACTCCCACCGCACGGCCTCGACGATTTCGAGTCTTCCAGGTGGAGCACATTCGGTTCTCATAGGGATCATAGAAGAAGCTCACGACATCCGAAGAAGAGAACAGCGGGTTTGCAGATTTCGAATTCTGCGCGTCCCATGCATAGTCCCAGTGAATTCCGTCCGCGGAAAAAGCGACGCGGGGACCTTTGCTGTTCCCGTCAAAACCGTACAACGCAAAACGCCGATTCGGGCCGAGAGAATCGGGGCATCGGATCACAGAGGGATTATGGCAATGAACACCCGATGACCGTTCCGGAGCAAAAGCCGACACGACCAGATTCGTTTTTTGATCGCCCTGGTACTTCACAACATCCAACTCAGGTTTGGTCCACCGCACGCCATCAGACGATTCGGCGTACCCAACATGGTTGCCCTCGTTCAGCACCTGATACCACAGTCGAAATCGATCGCCTTCGCGCAGGACGGTTCCGTAGACATACGGACCTGTGATCGCTGAGGTTCCTTCCCAGGGACGGTCTGCCACGATAACGGGCTCGGCACGTTTCGTGGCCTGATGGAACACTCGATGCAGGCCTTCGCTTGCTTCCACGGCTGCCGCGTCCAGCATCAGTCGTCGCCACGGACCTTTGGGCGGGCCAGCGACAGAATCTGTTTCATTCCCGGCGGCAGTCTTCTGAGGATCCTCGGAGGACTGTTCGTCATTCGCCACAGCGGCCGACAGGTTTCCCGCCAACGCATGAAGAGTATCCGACGACAGCAGAGCCGCGGCAGAACCAGCCAGAAACAGACGTCGGCGCACAGGAGTGTTCCTTTGACCGGGAAATAGAGCGTTTCGACGGGCAGAACTTGTTTGAATAATCCTGCTGACGACAGATGATGATCTCTGAACTCACGTACGAGAAGCCAGTCCGACGGTTGTTGCCAGGGAACAGAACTGATTCATGCGTCCTTATCTGCTGATGCTGGGAGGAGCGTTCTCCTTTGCCGTGATGGGCGCACTGACACATGCCGTCAAGGACGATTGTGACTGGCAGCTGATTGCTTTATCCCGATCCCTCATTGCGGCGACGATTGCGGGCTTGCTAGTAATCTGGGAACGAAGCTCGTTCGTTGTTTTTCGTCCGCCGACACTCTGGATTCGCAGTCTCGCGGGCAGTGCCAGTGTGCTTTTTAACTTCTACGCGCTGACTCGGTTGCCGATCGCAGATGCGCTCACGCTGACGAATATGTTTCCCGTTTGGATTGCGGTCCTCTCATGGCCGGTCCTTGGGAAGTTCCCCGAGAAGGATGTCTGGCTGGGCATTGGCTGTGGGATCGTCGGTGTCTTTGTCATGCAGCAGCCGTATCTTGCGGAAGGAAACCTTGGCACTCTTGCTGCGGTGTCGGGATCCGTCACCAGCGCGATTGCTTTGATGGGACTTCATCGGCTGAGACACATTACTCCCAATGCGGTGGTCGTTCATTTCTCAACGGTGTCCGTTCTGACCATTCTGTTGCTGTTGTGCTATCAACCTGCCGCTCATTCACTCAGTGAACAACTGCGAATGCCAGCAGGAGCCTGGATTCGACTGATCTGTGTGGGGCTTGCCGCAACCACCGGACAAATGCTGCTGACTCGCGCGTTTGCCGCAGGGGCGCCAGCGAGACTGTCGGTTGTTGGGTTGTCTCAAGTCGCTTTTGCCATGATCTTCGATGTGGTTCTGTGGCATCGAGGATTCAACCGGCATTCGCTGATCGGCATGTTTCTGATCATGGTTCCCACAGCATGGTTGATGCTGCGAAAAGCAAAAGCCGCGACCACCGAAGTTGACCTGGCCGAAACCACACCAACGCAAGGTGATAAAGACGTAAAAGGCGAGACCAATCTATGAAACTGGCGAGCCGGCTGAATCTGATCATTCGTCGCATTCATCTGTATTCCGGACTGTTCCTTGTGCCGTGGGTTTTGATGTACGGTGTGACGGGAGCGATGTTCAATCATCTGGGTCTGTTCCCGCGGATCCAGATTCAGCCTGTGGATCCGTCTGTCGCGGCAGAGTCGGGGATGAGCAACTTCCCGGATGCCAATTCACTTGCCGCGCAGATTGTGGAGTCGATTCAGAAAGAAGCGGGCTCGACGCGTGTCGAGCTGCAGCAAACTCCTCGCGCAGAGTTTACGAACGAGCTCTCGTTCGAGGTCAAGAACAACGGTCTGCAGCATGTTGTTTACATGGATCCAGTGACGCATGAGAGCTGGGTCGGAACCATGCCGAAGAACGAAGAAGATCCTCAGGTGCTGCTGCAGTCGATTCGCAATATCAAGCTGACTCCGGATCCGCAGGAGACTGCTCACAAGGCCGCCGCCATTCTTCTTGAAAAGGCAGGCCTGCTGAACGGCAAAGATCCTCAGCCGTTTGGATGGACAAAGCTGAATTTCCTGGCCACCGTCGATGGCGAGCCTGCGCGAATCACTTACGTGCTGAAGGACGGCCATATCGACATCAATCGGTACACCGGCGACGATGGGATGCCACTGCGCCATTTCTTTCTCAGAATGCACACATCGCACGGGCAATCACCAACGTGGAATGGTCGCTCCTTCTGGTCACTGGCCGTTGACACGATGGCCATCGCCATGGTCTTCTGGGCCATCAGCGGCATCATCATGTGGTGGCAAATCAAACGCACCCGATGGATCGGCGCCGCCATCATCGGACTCAGCATCGTCACGGCCACAGTGTTGGTTCTTGGACTCAGTGACTTCTACGCGCTGACTCGGCTGTGATTGAAGATTGATGATTGGAGATTGCCGATTGAGAATCGCAGCCCCACCGCCTCTGCTCCCCACCCATGCGAAGCAATGGGAGGGGTCGAGCGAGCGCCAGCAAGCTCGGGGGTGGGCCGAGGTTGGTGATTGAAGATTGGTGATTGATGACGGCCGATTGAAAGATGCCAGCGCCAATCCCAATTTGCATTTTTCAATCTCCACTAACCATTCATCATTCCTCCACCTCGCACTGCGCCGCACCTGCCTCGCAAACGGCTGAGGGCAGCCATTCTACACAAAACAACTCAGCGACGTTCTGTTCGACGGAGCGAACAACGACTATGTTCGTCGCATGGCAACAACGGGATCCAGCCTCGCAGCACGCCATGCGGGAAGGATGCTGGCGGTGACGCAGAGGAAGACGGAGATCAGCAGGATGAGTCCGGTATGGAGCAGGCTAAACTGGAACAGGCTGCCTGCCAACTCCGTCTGAGTCCGCGACTCGACGTAGTACTTCAGGATCGACTGCCCACAGAATCCCAGCGTCAGACTCAGAAGGATTGCGATTGCGGCTCCCAGAAATCCCAGGATCACGCCTTCGGCGATCATCAGCTTCAGAATATCGCCATCGCGGGCTCCCAGAGATTTCATGATTCCAAACTCCGGCGTCCGTTCCACAATCGACAGCATCAGAGTGTTCGAAATTCCAATGGCCGACGTCAGCAGAATGGCGGCTGCGATTCCGATGACAATCCAGCCACCCTGCTGGACCTGATAATCAATACTGTCCAGCATGACTAATGACGATAGACACTCCAGCTTCATTTCAGAGAGTTTCTGCGTCACCTCCCGCAGATTTTGTGAGCGGTCCACAAACACACTCGCGTTGTAAAAGTGAGTTGCCTCCGGCATGCTCAGGTAGATTTCCGTCGCAACGTCAGGGTGAACCAGCAACCCACTGCCCGAATTTTGAAACCACATTCGAAATAACGCGGCCAGCGGGTCCTCTGCGTTCGAGTACACGACGCCTCGAACGACAAACTCACGAGACAGCGTGATCTCTTCCGGCTTCGTATCGTTCGACGTTCGCGGATTGAACAACTCACGAAGCATCGTCTTCTGCTCTTCGGACAGCGACGTCTTGTCCAGATCACCCAGAAGCTGAAGCAGGGTTTGCAGGAATTCTGTCTGTTTCTGAAAACCGTCTCCGCTGAAGGCACCTCGAAACGCTGTCAGCGCGTTGTACATATTGGCGACACCAAGTTTCGAAACGCGATATTCGATCTTCAGCGTCTGGCCAACCAGCTTCGGCAGATCAGAATCATTCCGGTATCCCATTTTCCACGCCGTGAATTCATTGACCAGCACGCCATTGTGGTCGTTCTCTTCCGGCAGAGTTCCTGCCAAAAGCCCCTGACGCAATGAAGAGCTCCCGAGCTTCCACGGTGACAACGCAGACGTCACAAGGTCCTGACCGGAATCGACCACACAACTCACGAAGGCCTCGGGAATGACGCTCGTCACATGCGGCACCTTCCGTATCTGCTCAATCGTTCCCGGCGATATCCCATCCGCGCTCAGACCGACTGATCGTTTCTGATTCCATTCGCTCACCAGCGCAGCACGAATCCGAGTTCGCCGAGGCTCGCTGATCGCCGCATCCACCACAATCTCGCCTTCGGGTGGTTCTTCATGACGGTTTTGACCATACAGGTAGATCTGCCGTGTCTGATCGATCGAATCGAATAGCACAAGAATCGCCTGTCGAACGCCCGTCATTCCTGCAGCGGTCATCATCAGCACAACGCAGCCAGTGACAACACCAATCAGATTCAGCAGAGTTCGCAACCTTCGCTGCCTCAGGTTGTGAAAGGCCATGCCCAAAACATCAGAGGACTTCATCAGCCGTCACCTCCGCCAAAGCGCCGTTTGTCATGCGAAACTGGCGCTGGCTGCAGGTCTTCGCAACGTGGCCATCATGAGTCACAATCACGGACGTCGTGCCAAGCTGCTGACACAGCGACATCAGCAGGCTCATGATTTCACTGGCCGTTTGAGTATCCAGGTTGCCGGTGGGTTCGTCGGCCAGAATGACTTTTGGCCGATTCACCAGAGCACGTGCGATGGCGACTCGCTGCTGTTCACCGCCGGACAGCTGACTCGGCAGATGATCGCGACGATCGTACAGTCCAACCCTGGTCAGCCATTCCGTCGCGATCTTCTTTCGCCCATAGTTCGCAACACCACTCAGGATCAATGGCAGCTCCACGTTTTGCAGTGCCGTTCGCTGAGGCACCAGCTGGAACGACTGAAAGATGACGCCGATTGTTCTGAGTCGATACTCCGCCATTTCATTGCGAGAGATCTGGTCCAGTCGCTGCTCATTCACACAGAGCGTTCCGGAACTCGGTCGATCCAGCCCGGCGAGCAGATTCAGCAGCGTCGACTTCCCGGACCCGCTCCGTCCAATGATCGCGGTTCGCTCGCCGTCGTGAATGGTCAGCGTCATGCGAGCCAGAGCGTCGATTCGCTGAGTGCCGATTTGATACGTTCGAGTCAACTGGTCCGCGTGAATCATGGTCGCTCGTCAATGTCGCGATAGATAAGAGAGAATGGCGTGCCGTAGGGTCAGTTGCGCTGGATCAGCGACGTGACGCCTTGGTCGGTCGCACAGTAACGCTGCCTTTGCCAGTTGGTTCGAAGGGAATGCTGTTCATCGCCAGCGCGGCATCGATGAGACTGACGACTTCCGGCTTGGTCAACACCGAAGCCTTCTCTACATCCAGCGAACGAGCCATCGTGCCGGAACCTTTCAGCAGCTTGTTTGGGTCCGGCAACTCTTTGCCTCGATTGAAATACAGTTTGACTCCCTCGCTGCTGCCACGAAGACCGAAAAGGCCTTCGTAACCATGACCATTCGGCGAGTAGCTGATCACGAAGCAGTCGCGATATTCGTAGACCAGTTCATGAGCCGTCGGCAACCGCTTCCGCAGCACCTTTCGCACGGCCGCTATCAGCCGAGTCTGCGACTCCGCGAACTTCTGCACCAGCCCGTTCAATGCCGCCTCGGCTTCCCGCCGCTCGGTCGCTGACTGCACGGTATTCTCAGCCGCGACTTTCTTCTTCGTCGCCACCTTCACCGCCATTTTCCCCGTCCCCCGCTTTGCCGCGGCCTTCTTCGCCATGATGATCTCTCTGAAAGACGCAACCCGCCGTCGATACTTGGTTCTCACACGCCCAAGCTAACAGGGATCCCGCGACTGCAGAAGTTAGTCTGCCATTTTGCCAGGTTGGCGGTGGGTTCGCAGAGTTTCTGGCTGGGAAGCCGGCGGTGGTCGACACGTGCTGGTCTGCTGGTTGGGAGCTGTAGATCAGCGTTTTGTTCGGCGGAGCGAAGAGTGATTTTGTGAATCAGGATCCTCACCAGGGAAAGTGACAACTCATTCCTGCGAACTGTAGATCAGCGTTCTGTTCGGCGGAGCGAACAACGACTTTGCGATTCAGCTTCAATGTACTCGAATGACAAGAAGGACATTCCCTGGTTCCAGACAATTTGAGGAGCCGCACGACAACGCCTTTGCGAGCGAAAGACTGCGTTCTGTTCGGCGGAGCGAACAACGACTATGGGGGAAAAAGGACGCGTTTTGTTCGACGGAGCGAATAGTGATTTTTTGAATCAAGATCTCACCATGGAAAGTGACAACTCATTACTGCGGTCTGTAGATCAGCGTTTTGTTCGGCGGAGCGAACAACGACTCTGGTTTCATTTGCGGGGATGGCGGGTTGAGTGGATGATGGTGGTGCGTTGTTCCTTGGGCGGATGTCTCATCACTCTTTGCAGAACGTCAGGATCATCATGAAACGGGCTGTCTTCTTTCTTGTCGCCTTACTACTCGTGCCGGGGTTTGTGTCGGCGGAGGATCTGAAACTTGCGGCGGTGTTTTCGGATCATATGGTGCTGCAGCGTGATAAGGCGGTGGCGGTTTGGGGATGGGCGGATCCGGGGGAGAAGCTGACGGTTGAGTTCGCGGGGCAGAAACAGAGTGCGACGGCCGATGCGGCGGGCAAGTGGATGGTGAGGCTTGAGGCTCTGAAGGCCAATGCGGAGGCTGAATCGCTGGTGGTGACGTCGGAGAAACCAGATCGCTCGGTGAAGATTTCTGATGTGCTGGTCGGTGAAGTCTGGCTGGGTTCCGGTCAGTCGAATATGGCCATGACAGTTAATCGTGCGAAGGACTTTGATGCGGAAAAGGCAGCGGCACAGTTCCCTTTGATTCGAATGTTCCGTGAAGAGTCCAAAGGAGCGCTGAAGGCTCAGAGTGATTCCAAAGGAAAGTGGACTGTGTGTTCGCCCGATTCCGTTGCAGGGTACTCGGCCACGCTCTATTTCTTCGGGCGGGACCTGCATCGCGAGCTGAATGTTCCGGTCGGACTAATCAACTCATCGGTCGGTGGAACGCCAATTGAATCATGGGTGGCCGCGGAGGCTCAGGCTGCGGTGCCGGAGCTGAAAGGTTCTGCAGGAGCAAAGACGCCTCCCGATGAAGCGACGATGAAGGCGGACTACGAGAAGCAGATTGCTCGCTGGAAGACTCAGGCGGAGAAAGCGAAGAAGGACGGCAAAGAGGCGCCTCGTCGGCCGCGCGATCCGGTGGAGAATGTGCCGGGTGGTCTCTTCAACGGAAAGATTGCTCCGTTGATTCCGTACACGATCCGAGGAGTTCTGTGGTATCAGGGCGAAGCGAATTCGCAGCCAGGCAAAGGTGAGCTGTATCAGTATCAGTTGCCTCTGCTTGTGAAGGACTGGCGAGCACGCTGGGGAGAAGAGCTGCCGTTTGCCTGGGTGCAGCTTCCCAACTTTGGTCGCGAAGGAGATGGCTGGTCGCTGGTGCGTGAGGCCATGCTGAAGACCTTGAGTGTTCCAAAGACCGGCATGGCCATCACGGTCGATATTGGCGAAACGAAGGACATTCATCCAAAGAACAAACAGGACGTTGGCCACCGCCTTGCTCTGTGGGCACTCGGCGATGTGTATGGCAAGAAAGTTCCGGCGACATCCGGTCCGGTGCCTGCCGGACATTCCGTTGAAGGCCAGACGATTGTCGTGAAGTTCCGCCACGCCGAAAGTGGCCTGGTGGCTCGATCGGGTGAGCTGAAGGGATTCGTGATTGCCGGCGAAGACAAAGCATGGAAACCTGCTCAGGCAAAGATCGTCGGTGAGACTGTCGTCGTGTCGAACCCCGATGTCACAAAGCCCGTCGCCGTGCGATACGCCTGGGCTGCTGATCCGGAGTGTAATCTGTTCAATGGAGCAGGCCTGCCGGCGTCACCGTTTCGAACGGATGAGTGAAAGATGCGACGGCGGATTCAGGCTATTGGTTCGCTTTGTTCTTGGTAACCATCCACTGCTCATAGTATGAATGCAGTTTGGGATGGTTTGTCGCAATACGCTTCATGATGTCGGCACGTTTCCTGCTATCTAATGGCAATCCTTGAGTACCGACTGCTTCAATCCATAATTCTGACGTTCTGTCGTGGATCTGCACGCTTTGGGCCGCGGCACTCCCTTTAGGGCGCAGTGCGCCGAATATTGGGCAAGCCGGTTCACTATCCAGACCTGCTTCAAAGAGCTCGGCCCGTGTGATCCGTGTCATATCGTCGACGACCTGCTGGAAACCCATCTTCCTAATAACTCCGCGTCTACTTTCCACAATCAACGTCTGCTGTCTAACGCGAACGACAAGTGAATCAAGAGACACTCCCATAGTTTGAAGCGTTTGCATGAACCTCTCGGGAAGTCCGGATACTATGACGAAACCGTCCACGAGTTCCCCAAACTCCGGAGATTCACCACGAGCAAGCTGCCACACGAGGTGGCATGCAAAGGGAAGATGTGACTTTTTTTCTTGACCAAAGTTCCACGTTGGAAGTTGGTGGCCCATTCGCTTCAACTTTATGTCAAAGACGGCTGCGCTATCCCTAACTGCACAAAAGAGGGTTCTTCTCGGTCCCAGAGCAGGTGGTAGCTTTGCCGGCACTTCTGTGTCGGATTGCTTACCTGCACCAAACCAAGCCACAAATTTCGGAGACATCTGCTGAACGATGCCGGGAAGATACGGAAAGACACTGCTTCCAAGTGAAGCCCAGCTCATCAAGTGAGAGTTAACATTGGATATGGACGTTTCAGGCTGCAGAAAGAACCATTTCTTATTTGTCGCTAACGGGTAATAGTTGAAATATGCCCTAGGTTCTCTTTGTGGAGTCCTTGAAGGAGCGAAAGCGAGGCAGAATGCGACAAAATCCAACTCCACATCCTCACAAATTCGATCCGCAACGATCTTTGGCAGTTCTCCCGCCAACGACTTGCGATCCATCGCCAAGGAAATCAGAGTGTTTGGATCTTCGAAATGCACGGCGGGTGGCAGACTGAGCACATGACAGGTGTCGACAAGCGGCCATTGGAGTAGTGCATTCTGAATGAGCGATGCGCAGCCGTGCGTTTCGATATTTGCCGGGTTCGTAATCACATCTCCAATTCGAATTCCATTGATTCCGACCTCTGCTCTGAGAGGCTTCGGAGACCACCGAAGGATGCCAAAGCCTTCTGGACCTTCAACGGACCGCCAGCAATCTCCTGCGTCGCGTTCACTCGGTATTTCATGCGTGACACCATCTCGCGTAACGCGCCTTTCTACGAGGATGTCCGTACCGACAAACCAATCCCAACCGAGCCGCTTGTTTGTTACGGGTGCATCAAGTTCCAGTAAGCCAGCAACGTCCGGTAGAATTGTGATACGTATCGAAGTCCCGACGTCCATGTAATCATCAGCAAGCTTCCTAAGCTCAATCAGTGAACTATCTTGAGTGAAGGTAAATTGCTTCGCAGTACTTTCCGAATAGTGGCGAGTGGTCACTTCCAGTTTTGGCCCGAGCAGAAAACCTGCGAAAACGCCAATTCCAAATTGGCCCGTCCTTAACACCGCAGAGGTTCCGTCAGACCGGTTGTACCTTTGACTCCATTCCTGAGAGTGACGAAATGATGCGCCTGCTCGCAAGAAGAATTGGCGGATAGTACGAGGTGTCATTCCGACCCCCGTGTCCTTAACTGTGATTTCCCAGTCTTCATCCTTTCGTTTTGTAAACTCTACGATTACACGAGGACAACCCTCTTCGCTCAGGTGTCGAGCGCCATCCACGTCAACGTGGTTCCTCTCACGAACTGCATCGATTGCATTCTGCAGAAGTTCGCGGACGCCAAACTCGGGTCGGGAACCGTAAAGCGGTTGCACCAACTGATAGAGTATCTGAGGATCAACGGAGATGTAGTTCTCATCGGCTTCGTACGGTAACGCTCGTACAAATGCCGGCATCGACAGATCACTCTCCACGCGAGAGAACGACAACCAAACGTCCGGTGATCGATCAGATTTTGGATGTTGCTCACGTAACGTCGCATGGCATTCGTCAAGTTCCATTTGCAGCCCTTGGAGGAGCCGCTTGCAAGCAACAAAGATCCCGTATGTGGGCATTGCACGAACGCCGAAAAACAAAAGCCCATTTTCTCTGCCAACAAAAGATACGGGAAAGAAAACGGCGTGCTTTTGCCACTCTTGTACTGAGACAGGACTACTGGGATTTCTCGTTCGAAGCAGAATGGTCGGCGCTCTGCTCGAATCGAGTTGCAGGTAGTCAGAAAGGCGAAGGAGGGACATCGCAACCACCGGTCGACTGTCGTAAGGACCGCGAAGTCGCCCCAGCCGTTCGTTCACAAAGCGAGTTGCTTGCCGAATGGCGTAGTGATGTGAACGCGCGACGAAGCCTGCCAATTCTCCTATACAGCCTGGCAACTTTGAAAGAACCATAAAATCGTCGCCGCTGACACCAGGGTAGCCATCTACTGCAATTTCATATGCTATGCGAGCGTGATGTCTCCGCAGAAACTCGCCGGTGATTCGACTGTACCTTTTGGCCATTTCTGCAAACCCAACTGAATCCTCAGAAGTCAGTTGTTCCCATTCTTGTTTGCTAGGCCAATGATGCACTTTCCCCAGAGCATCAGAGCGACGTATTGGGGTCCAACGTTGCGCTTCAAGCAAGAATGCGTTCCAGAGAGTTTTCCAACTAGCGTCCACACCAAAATCATCTTCTGACGTCTCGAAACGGAGACCTGGCGTTCTTTGGTGGCCACTCTTTTGAAGGAGATGCCGGAGGGCATCACCCGTTAGGTGCATTCCGAGGTCATGAAGAATCGTTCCGACAACAATAAGGAACGCATCCCCCGAGGTAAGGAGCAGTCTCTCGCAAACGACAGGCTCCAACAGCGATATCTGATCGATCAGCACCTGCTGAACATGTTCGATTCCATGATCCGTAAAATCAGGAAAGAACGGCAACTTGTTGTCTCGCAGAATATGTGCCGACTGGTTCAGGAATTTTTCAAGATCAGCACGAAGTTCGAAGTTATCGAGCGCCCTCTGTAGAGGTTGTGGGACAACAAGCTGCTGGACCATTTTCCGTCTTTACCTTTCCCAGTAGAGGAGCGTGAGCCATCATTTTCGCCTTCAATCGGGGGCATAGCAAAACTTTTTTGCCGAACTCTACATGCAAAGCGGCCCAAGGTTTCCCTTGCATGATCGCGAGGAACCGCCAGCGCACGGCTTCGAAGAGAATCTGATACATATGCTATCGATCAACCCGTCCTCGATTTCCGGACCCCAGCCGAAGTCGAGACCTTCGGGAGGGTTCGCTCGCTGAACTGTTGAGCGAAACCATGCCACCACACGATTTGCTGATTCTGGCTGCCTCGCACACATCACCCGAAGAATCGCTGACATCGACTATGAACAAAGGGGTGCCCCGATTCTGGGCCACAGGCGCAGCTTTCCGCCCAGATTCATCCAAACAGCAGAATGGCCAGAAGGACGATGCCCGCAGTAGATTTCGTCGGCACAAAGGATGTGGCAATAATGCTGGGGCTACTAACTTCGCTTGCACAACGACCATGAAAAAACTCGCGGGACTTTCCAAGGGGATATTCCCTTGTAGAAAGCAACGCGAGTTTGATTCTTCAGGATGTGGCCGGGACTTCAGTGATCTACGACAGCTTCTTGGCCTTCATCAGCTTGGCGGCGTTGCCGGCCTGGCCGAAGGCGGTCATGCGGGCGATGCAGACCTGCTTCATGGCGTCGCGAGCTGGCTTCAGGTATTCGCGTGGATCGAAGGCTCGTGGCTTTTCAGCGAAGATCTTTCGAATCGCGCCGGTGATGGCCATACGACAGTCGGTGTCGACGTTAATCTTGCGAACGCCGTGCTTGATGCCTCGCTGAATTTCTTCCACAGGCACGCCGTAGGTTTCTTCCATCTGACCACCGAACTTGCGGATGATGTCCTGCAGTTCCTGTGGGACGGATGAGCTGCCGTGCATGACCAGGTGAGTATTCGGCAGGCGGCGATGAATCTCTTCGATCAGAGACATCTTCAGAACTTCGCCAGTTGGCTTGTGCTTGAACTTGTAAGCACCGTGGCTGGTTCCGATAGCAACTGCGAGTGCATCGCAGCCAGTGTCGGCAACGAATCGCTCTGCTTCTTCCGGATCAGTCAGGTGAGAAGAATCCATGCCACCAGAAGCGCCGCCGGTTGCGTGTGAGTCGCGGTCGCCTGGCTCCTTTTCCAGATCCTTGTCGTGGCTATGAGCGGCGGCTGGCTTCGCTGGAGCATGTCCAACCTGACCAAGGCAGCCAATTTCGCCTTCGACGGAAACGCCCATTGAATGAGCGACGAGCACGACTTCGCGAGTCACCTTCACGTTATAGTCGTACGATGCCGGAGTCGCTGCATCTTCCATCAGCGAGCCGTCCATCATCACCGAAGTGAAACCGTACTTGATCGCGCTGTAGCAGGTGGCCGGGCTGTTGCCGTGGTCCTGGTGCATGACAACGGGCAGTTCCGGATACAGCTCAGACGCTGCCAGCATCAGGTGTCGCAGGTAGTTGTCCTGGGAATACGATCGAGCACCGCGCGAAGCCTGAACGATCACGGGTGAATCGGTCTCGCGAGCAGCTTCCATGATCGCCTGAATCTGCTCCATATTGTTAACGTTGAATGCAGCAACACCGTAGTTATTTTCAGCGGCGTGATCGAGGACAACACGAAGTGGAACCAGGGGCATTTGAGTACTCCGAGCGCGAATCAACTTTCGTCGCGCAATTGAGGGCGAACGAAGGCGGACAGGAACCTGTCTGCCGAATCTTCATTCCGGGACGTGAAAACGAGGCGAATAGGGTAACGGTCCGCGGTGTCCTTCGCAACGACCGGACACCGCTGTTGCCAACTGTGGAATCTCACAAAACCCAGCATTTCGCAGTCACCCGCCTCCACAATGTCACTTGGCCCGTGTTTCACGTAAGCTCTTTCGATAAGCAAATCCCCTGGGTTCACAATGTTCTCCCCACCTCTTCCCGGAACATCGTATGTCTTCACGCATGCTTCCCGCCCTGCTCCTCCTGATCAGTCTCCTGCCCAGTCCGCTTACGCCGCGGTGCGAGGCTCAGTCGGGCAAGTCACAGACTCTGACGGAGAAAACTCTGGTCGTCTGGGCTTCCCCGGAGAACCTGAAACAGCGCGGCGGCAGTGCGCTGACGCTGGATGACAACGCGTTCCACTTCGATGGCATTGTCTTCGGCGAGCTGGAACCTGCCTGCTGGATGGCTGGAAGCGATCTCTTCAGTCGAACTCAGCGCGAGCAGGCGACGTTCCCCAAAGAGACTGCTGGCCCCGGGACCTTCGTGCAAATTGCCATCGTCTACAGCGGCACAACCATCACGACCTATCGCAACGGAGGAGTGTACTCACGACATGATGTGAGCAAGCTTCAGGCGTTCCCCGACGGCAGCGTTGTGATCATCGGACCTCGGCATGTTGGTAATCACGAACACTTCGCTGGCCAGATCGATGATGCTCGCGTCTACAGCTCCGCGCTGACTCAGCCGCAGCTGAAAGCGCTGAAGCCTGATGTTGCCGGCGACATTCGTCCGTGGGCCTGGTGGTCGTTTGATGAAGACTCCGCCAAAGAGAAAACCGGACGCTTTGCTCAGACCCATCTCTCTTCCGGCGCCAGTGTGAAGAATGGCCGATTGAATCTGGATGGCCGAACCGGCGGGCTCTTCGCTTCCGTCGATTCGAAGGTCGCTCAACAGCTGGCGAGTGAACGACCGCGACTTGGCAACGTGCGTCTTCAGCCGCCGGAAGACTTGATCCTGAATTATCACCTGATGCATCCGGGCGATGACAGTTTGCCTGGTGATCCGAACGCCGCGTTCTGTGTCGATGGCGTTTATCATCTTCACTACATCATTCAGCATCCCTGGAACGGTGGACGGTCCTTTTCATTTGCTCACGTGACCAGCACGGACATGCTGCACTGGACGTGGCAGACGACCAAACTGCAACCGGCGTTCACAGGTCACGGCATGTTCAGCGGCACTGGCTTTCTGACTAAAGAAGGACAGCCTGCCGCGATCTACCATGGACAGAATTCTGGCCGCAATCAGATCGCGATTGCGAAAGACAAAGCGATCAGCGGCTGGGAAAAACCATTCCCGGTCAATGTGCGCAACCCGGACGGCACCGAAGTGCAGATGAACCACTGGGATCCGGATTGCTTCCTGATCGGCGACACCTATTACGCCATTTCCGGAGGCGAAAATCCTCCCCTGATGAAGTCGAAAGACCTAAGAACCTGGAGCCTGGTTGGGCCGTTCCTGAAACACGATCTTCCGGATGTTGCAAAGGGCGAAGATGTGTCGTGTCCGAACTTCTTCCGGATCGGTGACAAGTGGATGTTGCTGTGCATCAGTCATGATCTGGGATGTCGATACTACATCGGTGACTGGGATGCGAAGGCGGAGCAGTTCGTTCCGGAGACTCATGGCCGAATGAACTGGCGACGCGAATCACAAAGCCTGTTCAGTCGCGAATCGTGGCGAGCCGACTTCTTCGCACCGGAAAGCGTGCTGACTCCGGATGGTCGTCGAGTCATGTGGGCCTGGTGTGCGACGCTGGATCGCTACGACGGTCACATGAGCGACCTGACGATTCAGTCGCTTCCTCGTGAGCTCAGCCTTGCGAAAGATAACACTCTGCGGATCCGGCCTCTGCGTGAACTGGAAACTCTGCGACATGACCCCGTGGTCACGGACAACGTGACAGTGGGTCATGTGGATCGAACGCTGCTGGTGGATCGAACTCCGAAGGGTCAGAAGATTGTTGACCTGCCGAGCGATTCTATGGAAGTGCAAATCACGATTCCGCGACAGGAAGCCCTTGGCAAGCTGTTTGGCTTCAATGTCTACAATGATGGCAATGGCAACGGACTTCCGATCGTGTTTCGTCCGGAAACCGGAATGCTGCGAGTCGGCACGGCGGAAGCTCCGTTCCGAATTTCCGATCTTTCTGCAGACGAAGATGTCGTGCTGCGAATCTTCATCGATCGTCATGTGGTTGAAGTCTTCGTCAACGATCGACAGGCCATGATGGCTCATCATCGCGACTACAAAGGCAAGCCGAGCCTGACCGCGTTCACGATCGGCGCGCCCACGGTGCTGAAGAAGGTCGAAGCATGGAAGATTCGACCGACGAATGAGGGATTTCGGAAGGCGATGGAAAGTCGCGTCTGGGAACCGCAGACGCGATAGCATTTTGATACTTCTTCCCCACCGGGTTCACCCTGGTGGTCTTCAGGTTTTTGCACTACGCGAGTTGCCTGTGATATTTGACGCGGGGTAGTGCAGAAGCCGAGTTCCACCGGGGTGAACCCGGTGGGGGAAGGTGGGTGTGACCAATCTTCAAACAATCGGACTCAACCGATGCGATTCACTTCTCTATCTCTGATCGCCGCACTGTCAGTTATCGCGACGGCTGCTTCTGCGTTCGCACAGACGCGTACGCCACGTGAAGTGGCCGAGCAGCTTGCGAGCGTTTACGGTCACAAGCTCGACCAAGTCGCCTACATCCCGGCGCTGCCGCTTGTTGCCAAGCTGAAGCTCAGCGAGCTTACTGGCGATGCCAAATACGCGGAAGAAGTTCGCACGATCATCGAACCGTTTCGCAAAGGCGAACAAACTCCTGTGCCGAAATCCGGAAGTGAGCAGGCCGGGCATCTGATCTTTGCGGCTTTGGCGGATCGTGCTTCCGGTGCTGATCGTGATCGATGGATTGAACTGTGTCGCAAAGCGGCCGATCAGATCTTTGATCCGTCCGGCAAGGCCCTGGAAGTTATGCCGTTCCATAATGAGATGAGCGATGCGGTCTTCATGGCCGGGCCGATTCTTGCCGCGACGGGCAAGCTGACAGGAGACCGCAGATACTTCGACGCGGCGGCTGTTCACTTCGCATCGATGCGGACATTTTGCCTTCGACCAGACGGGCTCTACCGTCATTCGCCGTTGTGCGAAGGCGCGTGGGGGCGAGGCAACGGGTTTCCGGCTCTTGGCTTGGCACTGTCTCTGAGTGACTGGCCGGAAGATCATCCGGCCTTTCAGCCGCTGCTTGAAGAATTTCGTAAGCACCTCGCCGCGCTGAAAATTCACCAGGATGCGAAGACGGACTGCTGGCATCAGGTGATCGATCATCCCGAAAGCTACGATGAGTATTCGTGTACATGCATGATCGGCTTCGCGATGGCTCGAGGCATTCAGCGAGGATGGCTGCGTCGTGAAGACTATCAGGCGAACGTTGACCGCGCGTGGAAGGCCATTGAATCTCGCACGAGCGCGAGCGGTGATCTGGTTAACGTCTGCACAGGAACAGGCAAACAGAAGACTCTGCAGGATTACTTCGATCGTCCGGCGATCAACGGCAAGGACGATCGCGGCGGTGCGATGGGGCTGATGTTTGCGACCGAGCTGATGGCGATGGAGACAGCGGGCAGGTAGAGGATGCAGGGGAATGGTTAATGGGTAATGGAGATTGAAAATTGCAAAATGAGGCGGGATGACGGTGCAGCTATCCAAAACCGGAAAATCTATCACAATGCTGTCCTTCAGATTTACGTGGAATTCAAGTCCGCGGAAGCAACGAAACTCCGACTACCCTCAGCATCCAATCATGTCGTCTGTTTCAGAATCTCATCGCTTCAACAGCATCACCAGAGAACTTGAACCCCACGCGGAACTGCACGTGCGGGTTGTTCGCGTGCTGGAGCAATTGCCGGAAGAGGTTCTGCAGGACTTTCTGAACGACCATCGATTTCGAATCACGATCGACAATTACACACCGGGACAGGGCTGGACGTTGTTCATGCCCACGCCGGGGCCGATCGGTTTTGGGACTCGCTGTGTTGTGCTTCGACTGAAGTTGTCACACTGTGATGAGGCGTTTGCCTTCTATGTGATTGCCCACGAGTTTGCTCATGCGTTTCTCCGCAATGGTCCGTGGGGAGAAATCACGGACGTCGAACAAGCAGCGGATGCTCTGGCAGCGACGTGGGGTTTTGTGCGCCCGTAGGGA
>JAEUII010000354.1 GCA_016795145.1 Planctomycetaceae bacterium | reverse complement strand
GTCAACGACCGGAGCTTCGTCAACGACCGGAGCTTCGTCAACGACCGGAGCTTCGTCAACGACCGGAGCTTCGTCAACGACCGGAGCTTCGTCAACGACCGGAGCTTCATCAACGACCGGAGCTTCATCAACGACTGGAGCTTCATCAACGACTGGAGCTTCGTCAACGACTGGAGCTTCGTCAACGACTGGAGCCTCGTCAACGACTGGAGCCTCGTCAACGACTGGAGTCTCGTCAACGACTGGAGTCTCGTCAACCGGAGTCTCGTCAACCGGAGTCTCGTCAACCGGAGACTCGTCGACTGGAGACTCGTCAACGACTGGTGGCTCAGCGACTGGTGCTGGGTGATGGAAACCGAAGTTGAACTGGTGCTTTAGGAACGAGAAGATCGACCACATCGAGCCCGGCACGACTCGATCTTCGAGCTTGTGAATGCGGAACTTTGGTGACTGAGAGTCGAGAGACACGGTGCAACTTTCTAATGAACAGAGAACGAACGAAAAATATGAAACCGGCGATCCGAGTCCCGAAGAGACCCAAATCCACCATTTGATTCCGCGGAAACGAAGAGAGCCCAGACAGCTTTAGGTGAACTGACCGGGCTCAATTCCTAGTGAGTTCCAACATCATCAAGTCAGCTTGATGACTACTTCTTGCAGGCGACCTTCTGAATCACACAGGCGACTGAAGACTTGGAAGAGTGTCCCTTCTTGCTGCTTCCTTTGGACGAATGACCTTTGGAAGAGCCGCCTTTCTTAGATCCGCCTTTGGAGCTTGAACCACACTTGCTGCTGGATCCCTTTGAAGAGCCACCCTTCTTACTAGATCCACCCTTGCGTGAGTGGCCTTTTGCTGTGCCACCCTTCTTGCTGCTGCCGCCCTTGTGTGTGCCACCCTTCTTGCTGCTGCCACCCTTCTTGCTGCTGCCGCCCTTGTGTGTGCCGCCCTTGTGTGTGCCGCCCTTCTTGCTGCTTCCACCCTTGTGTGAGCCGCCCTTGTCACTGCCGTTGTCGCAGGAACTGTCGTCGCTTGGCGTGTCTTCACTTGGGGTATCTTCACTCGGCGTGTCATCGCTTGGGACGTCTTCGCTTGGTGTTTCTTCTGATGGCACGTCTTCAGATGGAGTTTCGTCGCTTGGTACGTCTTCACTTGGCGTGTCGTCGCTTGGTACGTCATCGCAAGGCACTTCGTCCACTGGCGTCTCATCGACTGGGGTTTCGTCGATAGGAGTCTCATCAATCGGTGACTCTACGTCGTTGTCACAGCTGCAGCTGCAACCAGATGTTGGCATCCACCACATAGCACCTGGAACGATACGGTCTTCGAGGCGATTGATACGAAACTTGGAGACTGGCTTGCTCATTGTGGACCTTTCAAGGGATCGAAGTGATCAGAAGTTGAACTCAGGTGATCACGACGAATAGGAAAGGCCGTGCCATAGGTCGGGGAATTGACACGAGGATTCTCTAAGTCACATTGCAACAACGGCTTGCGTCATTTCATCTCAAGCCGAGCCGTGTTGCGTGGCAGCAACATTCGTGGTTCTGCGTGGATTGGAATCAACACTTGATGCACCAGCCGTCGGTGTCACACAGCCCTGCCAGTACCTTGCAGCTCGACTTGGTTCGTCGATGCCCCACGAGTGCCGTAACTGACGTTTGTAGCGATTGCAGCAATGGTGCTGGTTCATTCAGTTCGTGGCATTTTTGAAACAACCGCCATAGTCCGATGCAGTTCACCGAGACTGCCACGGAAACACACCTCAACATTTGCCCAGTTCCGCCAGACCAACCGTGAGGTGGTAAGTTTCATCACGGTTTCCTGCGCGATGTTTGCGCGCAGGAAGACCGCATGAGGATTGTTCAGAGACAGGCAGTGAGAATCTGAGATGACTCTGCGGGACTTTTTGCTTCGAACGCGCTTGATGATTCAACAGGGACTCTACGAGTCGCGTCGCGGAAATGATGCGGGCCGGGACCAGGCTCCAGATGTGGCACGGCTTGAAGAACGCCTGCTGTTTAGCGCATCGGCTGTGGCTCCCGTGGCTGCCGAAGCTGGACAGATGGTTGCGGCGGTCCAGCAGGTGCTTGATGCGAACGCAACGATTTCCGACGCTGATATTCTTGATCTTCTGGCGACGAATGCGGGGGTAGACTCAAGTGTTGATTCCAACGACGCTGCAACGACGGATGACGGCTTAACGACCCCTCAGAACACTGACGCCAGCTCCCCGACCGATGTCCTTGCCACGCCGCTGTCCAGTGACAACGTGAGTTTGGTCTTTGTTGACACCGGGCTGGAGAACTACCAACAACTACTTTCAGACTTGAATGAGAGTCTGCTGCCGGGAACATCACTTCAGATCGAGCTACTCGATTCGACTCGTGACGGGTTGAATCAGGTTCGGGACGTGCTGAGCCGTAGCCGAGCAGGCGTCGACGCGATCCACTTTCTGACTCATGCCACAAGCCGCGCAGTGAAACTGGGGTCGACCTGGCTCGACGCTAAAGCCCTGGCGATGCGAAGCTCCGAGATCGCCGCATGGTCTGATCTACTGACACCAGACGCGGATTTGCTGTTTTACGGTTGCGATCTTGCCGGAAATGCACAGGGAGAAGCATTGCTGGCTGGCATTGCGGAACTCACGACTGCAGATGTTGCAGCCAGCGATGACGCAACAGGAGCAACCAGTCTTGGCGGGGACTGGGATCTTGAGTTCCGAATTGGCACGATCCAGACGACTTCGATTGCAACTCCGCAGCTGCGGGATTCGTGGCATGGGTTGATGGCGACATTTACTGTCACGAACACGAACGACAGTGGTGCTGGTTCTCTGCGTCAGGCGATTCTGGATGCCAACTCGCTTGGTGGTACTGATACGATCACGTTCAGCATTGGAAGTGGCGTTCAGACAATTGTGCTCAGCAGCATTCTGCCGAGCATCACTGACACCGTAATTATTGATGCGACAACACAAAGCGGATACAGCAACAGTCCCCTGATTGTTCTGGACGGGGGCAATACGATTCAGGATGGATTGCAGCTGTACGGCGGTTCTGACAACAGCATCATACAGGGACTGAACATCAGGAACTTCACCAACTACGGAATTGACATCCTGAGTGATTCGAACCTGATCATTGGCAACTACATTGGGACGGATGAGACGGGCAGTTCAGCCGCTGGCAACTCGATCGGAATCAATGTCTGGAACGCGACAGATAACATCATCGGTGGATACACCGCTGGTGATCGCAACGTGGTCTCCGGAAACACCAACATCGGAATCAATGTTTCGAACGGTGGCGATGGAACACAAATCCTTGGCAATTACGTTGGCCTGAACGCGGCCGGCACCGCCGCACTCGGAAACACCAATTCCGGGATCAATATCGCCAGCGCAAACGATGTGGTGATCGGCGACGGTCAGGTGGGTGCACGGAACGTCGTTTCCGGAAACGGAGGAACCGGTATTGTACTGGACAATACGACTGGCGCGACGGTCCTTGGCAACTACATCGGAACGAATGCGGCTGGAACGGCGGACCTCAATGGCACAGGTTCGAACGCTGCCCAATCGGGCATCGCACTGATTGCCGGCACAAACTCCGCAACGATTGGCGGACGTCAGGGTGGCCAGGGCAATGTGATCTCCGGCAACAACGCGTACGGGGTTCTGGTTCAGGGGGCAACCGTTGTTGATAACACGATCTCAGGCAACTACATCGGACTGACGGAAGACGGTCTGACAGCACTTGGCAACAGCGACGGCGGCGTGGCATTCTTTGGAGTCGATACTGGCAATACTCTGGAATACAACGTCATTTCCGGCAATCTGAATACGGGCGTTCTGGTCGGCAGCGGATCGGCAGAAGTCACCATCAGCAACAACATCATCGGTCTCACAGCGGACGAGGCCAGTGTCGCAGGGAATCAGGGTTCCGGTATTCTCGTCAACGCTGCATCTACCGACACTGATATCGCAGACAACACGATTGCCGACAATCAGGATGGCATCGTTGTCAGCGACAGCGGCACGACCGGCACCAATATTCATGGAAACTACATCGGAACAGACTCCAGCGGAGCTGCCTTCTTCGGAAACTCCCTCGCGGGCATTCGTCTGGCCAACTCCTCATCTGCGACAACGATTGGCGGGTCTCAGGAGGCGGACAGGAACGTCATCTCCGATAACAGGACTCAGGGCATTCTGATCGACAGCAGCAATGGTAACATCGTTCAGGGGAACAGGATCGGTACTGGTCCGGACGGGCTGGTGCCGTTGGGAAATCAGCAGAACGGAATCCTTATCTCCGGGACGTCCACCGGCAACCTGATTGGTGGCACCAGTGCCGGACAGGGAAACACCATCGCAAACAGCGGCACGCTAGTCACCTTTTCAGGCATTCGCGTCACGGGCGGGACGGACAATGCCATCCTCGGAAATTCGATCTTCGATAACGGTGACCTGAATACTGGTCTGGCCATCAATCTTGGAGCTGTGGGAGTTACCGGAAACGACTCAGGTGACGGTGACACGGGTGCGAATGATCTTCAGAATTTTCCGGTGCTCTCCACTGCCGTCACAAGCGGTTCCAGTACCACAATCACGGGAACATTGAACAGCACGGCGTCGTCAACTTTTCGAATTGAGTTCTTCACCAATCGATTTGGAGCGAGCAACAACACGAACGGAGAAGGGCGGATCTACCTGGGGGCTGTTCAGGTCACGACCGACTCTTCCGGCAACGCAAATATCAATGCGCTTCTGAACAACATTCGCCTTGCAGCCGGTGACCGCGTTACCGCCACAGCGACGGAAGTCCTTGGCGCCAATCAGTACGGCAGCACGTCGGAGATGGCTGCGAACATTGTTGCACAGTCTTACATCATCGCAGTGACGTCGACCACAGACGTTTCGGACGGCAATACTTCGAATGTCGCGAATCTCGTGAGTTCCGCAGGGGTCGACGGCGTCATTTCACTTCGAGAAGCGATTGAAGCAGCCAACAACACGAACGGTTTGAATGAAATCTGGTTCTCGATCGGTTATGGCGTTCAGACGATCCAGGTGATGTCTGAGCTGCCTCACATCGATGATCAGATTGTCATTAACGGAACCACGCAGTGGGGCTGGA
>JAEUII010000352.1 GCA_016795145.1 Planctomycetaceae bacterium | reverse complement strand
GCAAGAGCACGCTCGTGAATGCCTTGATCGGTCAGGAAGTGACGCAGTCCGGACGGCAACGCCCGACAACACTCATGCCCGTGTTGCTGGCTCATCCGGACTTTGAGCTGAACGCGCTCGGGCTGGATCTGAGTCAGTTTCTGGTGAAGCGAGTCGATTCGCCGGTGCTGCGTGATCTGATCCTGATCGACTGTCCTGACCCGGACACGAGTGAAGCGGCGGAGCAGGGCAGTAACCTGACTCGTCTGAGGTCCATACTTCCGCTGTGCGATGTCCTGCTCTACGTATCGACTCAGCAAAAGTACCGCAGTGCTCGCATTGCAGAGGAACTTGCCGACGCAGCCGCTGGCTGTCGCCTGGTGTTCGTGCAGACTCATGCAGAGCAGGATTCTGACATTCGCGATGACTGGCGAGCCAACCTGGCGCCGCGTTACCAGGTGCCGGATATGTTCTTTGTCGATTCACGACGTGCGATGCAGGAACACATTTCCGGCCAGAAGCTCTCCGGCGATTTCGGTCGTCTGGTCGAACTGCTGACAAACCAGCTGGGAACATCGCGCCGCGTTGCCATTCGCCGCGCAAATCTGATCGACCTGCTGGAGGAAGCGTTTCAGGTCAGCCACAAAAACTATCAGTCTGTGCTGCCCGAAGTTCGTAAGCTGCAGGATGCTCTGGAAGAACAACGTTCCTCACTGCGACAGCGACTCACAGATCAGCTTCGCGATGAGCTGATGGTGAACCGTCATCTCTGGGAACGAAGACTGCTGAGCGCGGTAACGGACCTTTGGGGCTTTAGTCCATTTTCTTCCGTCCTTCGATTGTACAACGGCCTCGGTGCGTTCATTGCGTCGTTAAGTTTCTTCCGTGCACGAACGTCGGCCCAGATGGCACTGATCGGCGCGATCCAGGGAGCAAGGTGGATCAAGTCACGCGTCGAAGAACACGGCGCGGATTCGTCGCTCGAACGACTTTCTGATTTTGGGCTCAGTGATCAACAGCTTCAGGAATCACGACTTCTGATGGCCGGATACGTGCGATCGGCCAGGCTGGAAGTCGATGAACAGATCAGCCATCGCGACCTGCAGGACTTGCGACGCCAGGCTGCCCAGATCGAAGGGCAATTTCTGGTCGATGCTCGCCGATCCGTGGATCGACTGATCGAAGAGTTGGCTCAGCGGAACGGATCCAGTCTTCGACGATGGGCGTTTGAGGGATTGTTCCTGCTGTACCTTGTCTTTCTGACAGGCCGCATTGGCTACAACTTCTTCTGGAGTTCGTTCCTCGCTCCGGCGTTCGGTAGTCGAGCGGAAGCGGAACCGCTGCTCACCGTCGACTTCTACATCCCGGCCACGATCTTTCTTGTGCTCTGGTCGGCGTTGCTGGTCCTGATCTTCACATGGCGGCTTCGAAGCGGCCTGACCGAACACATTGAACGGCTGGCTCAGACGATGGTCGACAGCCGACTGCCAGCAGGTTTGTTTCCTCAGCTGGATCAAGCGTGCGAATCCGTTTTTGAAGAAGAACGAACTCTGGATGAACTGATGGCTCGCACCAGTCAGTTTCGTCGGCACCTCGCGGAAACCCCGGCGTTCCTCGGCGGACAGCGGCGGGAGAGTGTTTAAAGACTTAGTCATGGCGCAGAAAAAAGGCTCCGGCAGTTTTGCCAGAGCCTTCGTTTAATCCCGGTCAAGTTGCTTACTTCTTGACCAGTTCTTTGTCGCCGGCCAGTTCCTTCAAGGCCCGCTTGTAGTCGGTCGGCATGACTTTGTGGAACTTTGGCAGAGCAGTCTGCCAGTGATCCAGGATCGCCTTTGCCACTGTCGAACCGGTGTACTTCAGATGGTTCGAAATCATCGTCCGAAGTTCCTCGACGTCCGCTTCTTCGACGACCTTCTCGAGTTCCACCATCTCCAGGTTGCAGTTGACCAGGAACTTCTCATCCGGGTCATAGACGTAGGCGATACCGCCCGACATACCGGCGGCGAAGTTTCGACCGGTCGGGCCAAGAACGACTGCGCGGCCACCGGTCATGTATTCCAGACCGTGGTCGCCACAGCCTTCAATCACAGCCGTTGCACCGGAGTTTCGCACGCAGAAGCGTTCTGCGGCGACGCCGCGGAAGTATGCCTCACCGGAAGTTGCTCCGTAAAGAGCTACATTGCCGATCAGGATGTTCTTTTCCGGAACGAACGTCGATTCCTTCGGTGGATAGATAATCAGTCGGCCACCGGAAAGGCCCTTGCCCGCATAGTCGTTGGCATCGCCTTCAACTTCGATCGTGACGCCATGAGCCAGCCATGCTCCAACGCTCTGGCCAGCTGAACCTTTGGCACGAATATGAATCGTGTCAGACGGAAGCCCATCGGCTCCCGCAGCACGGCTCACCTCGTTGCTCAGAATCGTTCCGAACGCTCGGTCAATATTCTGAATCGTTGTGTCGATCCGAACATGCTTGCGTTCCGTCAAAGCCGGAGCACACTTCTCGAGAAGTTCCATGTCTCGGACGGAGTCGAGTGCATGATTCTGATCAATCGTGCAGAACGTCTGAACGTCCGGATGTGGCTTCTTCGCCATCGTCAGGATCGGTGACAGGTCGAGGCTCTTCGCCTTCCAGTGAGTCACTGAGTCATCCAGTTCCAGCATGTCAACTCGACCAACCATCTCGTTGATCGTTCTGAAACCCAGCTCTGCCATGATCTCCCGAGTTTCCTCGGCAACCATGAACAGATAGTTCACGACGTGATCCGGCTTGCCCTGGAATTTCTTTCGCAGGACGGGATCCTGAGTCGCAATGCCGACCGGGCACGTATTCAGGTGACACTTTCGCATCATGATACAACCCAGAGTGATCAGAGGTGCGGTCGCAAAACCGAACTCCTCCGCACCCAGCATCGCCGCAACCACAACGTCACGACCGGTCTTCAGCTGGCCGTCTGTCTGCAGACGAACTCGGCTGCGCAGGTCGTTCATGACGAGAGTTTGATGAGTCTCTGCGATCCCAAGTTCCCATGGCAGACCGGCATGCTTGATGCTAGTCAGAGGAGACGCACCAGTACCGCCTTCGAAGCCTGAAATCAGAATGTTGTCAGCGTGCCCCTTGGCGACCCCGGAGGCAATCGTGCCGACACCCACTTCTGAAACCAGCTTCACGCTGACTCGTGCACGACGATTGGCGTTTTTCAGGTCGAAGATCAGCTGTGCCAGGTCTTCGATCGAATAAATGTCATGGTGCGGCGGCGGACTGATGAGTCCAACGCCTGGCGTCGACAGTCGAGTCGAAGCGATGACCTTGTCGACCTTGTGCCCAGGCAGCTCACCGCCTTCGCCCGGCTTTGCACCCTGAGCAATCTTGATCTGCAGTTCATCCGCGTTGGTCAGGTACCACGAGGTAACACCGAAGCGACCGGAAGCCACCTGCTTGATCGCTGAACGACGAGAATCGCCGTTGTCAGCTGGTGTGAAGCGATCATAGCGCTCGCCACCTTCCCCCGTGTTGCTCTTGCCACCGATGCGGTTCATCGCAACAGCCAGCGTCTCGTGAGATTCGGCCGAGATTGAACCGTAGCTCATCGCCCCGGTGCAGAATCTCTTCACGATCTCTGTCACCGATTCGACTTCGTTCAGAGGCACTGGAGATCCCTTGCGGAACTTCAGCAAGCCTCGCAGATGGCAGTTCCGAGTCGTCTCGGAGTTGACCAGCTTCGAAAAGTCCTTGTACGCGGACTTGTCACCCTGGCGAGCCGCCTGCTGCAAACGTCCAATCGTGTGAGGATTCCATGCGTGCTTTTCGCCCTGACGACGCCAGGCATAAAGTCCCTGATTCGGGAGCTCGTGCGAAATGCTGTCAGGGTTTTCCGGGAAGCCGATGTGATGTCGGATCAAAGATTCCTGCGCCAGCACGTCGAAACCAACACCCTTGATGCGGCTTGGTGTTCCGGCAAAGCACAGGTCAACAACTTCCTGCGACAGCCCGAGTGCTTCGAAGATCTGAGCACCCTTGTAGCTCTGCAGGGTCGAAATGCCCATCTTGGCCATGACCTTCAGCATGCCGTTCGCAACGCCGGAACGATACGCCGCAATGATGCGATCGTCATCCCAGTCGTCAGACAGCTTGCCATCCAGTCGAGCCTGTCGCAGAGCGTACAGAGCCAGATAAGGATTGACCGCATCGGCACCGTATCCGATCAGCAGGCAGAAGTGATGCACTTCGCGCGCTTCGCCGGATTCGACCAGCAGGCCGATCTGAGTTCGCTCTTCGTGGCGGACAAGGTGATGATGGACCGCCCCGGTTGCCAGCAATGAACTGACAGGAACTCGCTCCGCGCTGATGCCACGGTCGGACAGAACGACCAGGCTGTAGCCGTCGCGAATGGCCTGACGTGCTTCACGACAGATGCGATCCAATGCGGTTCGCAGACCGCCAATTCCCTCCGCACGAGGATAAGTGATGTCGATGACTTTACACTTCCAGTTGCGGTAGTTGATCCCCTTCAGATTCGCCATCTGGTGATTGGTAAGGATCGGGTGAGGCACAGCCAGTCGATGGCAGCTTTCCGACTTCGTGTCCAGAAGATTTCCTTCCGGACCGATGTAGCATTCCAGCGACATAATGACTTCCTCACGGATCGAGTCGATCGGAGGATTCGTCACCTGAGCGAACAGCTGGTGGAAGTAATCATACAGCATTCGCGGCTGGTCGCTGAGACACGCGAGTGCTGCATCGTTGCCCATGGAGCCAATTGGGTCTTTGTCTGCCTTGATCAAGGGCAGCAGCATGAACTGCATCGTCTCCGACGTGTAACCGAACGCCTGCATTCGGTTCAGCAGGTCCTGACCGGTGATGCGTTCCGCCGGAGTCTTGCGCGGAAGTTCCTCCAGGCGAATGCGCTGGTCCGCAACCCACTGCTGGTACGGACGGCGTGATGCCACGTCAGCCTTCAGCTCTTCGTCGTCGATGATGCGGCCCTGTTCGAAGTCGACCAGGAACATTCGACCCGGCTGCAGACGTCCCTTTGTGGCGACGTTTTCCGGTTCGATGTCCAGCACGCCGACTTCGCTGGCCATGATGACTCGATCGTCCTTCGTCACATAGTAGCGACTTGGACGCAAACCGTTTCGGTCCAGCGTTGCACCGATGTAACGGCCATCGGTAAACGAAATCGACGCAGGTCCATCCCATGGTTCCTGCTGCGCGGAATAGTACTCGTAGAAAGCTCGCTTGTGTTCCGGCATCGTCTGATGATTCTGCCATGCCTCCGGCACCATCATCATGACCACTTCCTGCAGAGTTCGTCCGGAGTGGTACAGCATCTCGAGGGCGTTATCGAAGCAGCCTGAGTCGGAAGTATGAGGTTCGATGATCGGGAACAGCTTCTTGATGTCTTCGCCGAAGAGATCGCTCTTCATCATGCCCTGGCGAGCAAACATCCAGTTGGAGTTGCCCTTCACGGTATTGATTTCACCGTTGTGAGCCATGAACCGAAGCGGCTGAGCACGGTCCCAGCTTGGGAACGTGTTCGTGGCGAATCGTGAGTGAATCATCGCCAGGTGAGTTTCGTAGTCAGGCTCCTGCAGGTCCTTGAAGAACGGCAGCACCTGGAACGACGTCAGCATGCCCTTGTAGATGATCAGCTTTGTCGACATCGAACAGATGTAGAACAACAGCGCCTGAGACAGATCACTGTTGCGAAGCTTGTGGCTGGACAGCTTTCGAATGATGAACAGCTGACGTTCGAAGGCATGTTCATCCAGTCCGTCGGCCGCGCCGATGAACAGCATTTCCATGTACGGAGCACACGCACGGGCTGTGCGGCCGATATCAGCGGCCTCGAAGTCCACCGGCAGCTTGCGCCAGCCGAGCAGTTTCTGTCCCTGCTGAGCGATGAACTCTTCAACGGTCTTCTTGCAGACGGCTCGCTGCTGTTCATCCTGAGGAAGGAAGACAATCCCGGCTGCATACTTGCCAGGAGCTGGCAGAGTGACCTTCATTTCTGACTGAGCGATTCGAGCCAGAAACTTGTAGGGCAGAGCGGTCAGCATTCCCGCGCCGTCGCCAGTGTTGGACTCACAGCCACAGGCGCCGCGATGGTCCATGTGACGCAGGATGCGATCTGCGTCCACGATGATCTGATGACTTCGAACGCCCTTGATGTGGGCGACAAAACCGACGCCGCAGTTTTCATGTTCAAAACGAGGATCATAGAGACCAACGGCTTCGGGAGCCCCGTATGGCGGGCGATAGGGAGCCGGATACTGTTGACCGCGAACGTCTTCCATGGATCTATCCTCTGAGTCTTGTGCGTCGTCTTTGAACCGGAGACTGTTGTCGGACGGTTCAGATGAAACGCGATTTCAACGGACTAAGCCGTTAGTTGACAATCCGACAAAGCCGGTCGGTTCGGCGTGCGCATCGAGTTCGCCACCAGAATTCGCTGACACACGGTTCCAGAACACGGTATTCGTCAGCGAGGTGGCAGGATGGCCCGTTTGGACGCGGCCGCACAATTCGTTCCCACATTCGCACGACAAATGGCTGCCTGCACATCCGCAACGACAGCACCGGCGTTTGCATTCGCCGTGTTTACAGCCGCGGATGACATTGCGGGAATCACAATGTGAGACAGAATCTGCATCGATGGAATTCCGAACCTGGTTTCCAGGCGACTCCGGACATTCTCCGACGATGGCCTGTGGGTAGCCTGACGTCAGTCGGAGATCTGCAGAATTGTGGCAGCGTCAGAACTCGAAAACAAGCAAGCAGCCGCTACACCTGCAGGAACGCCGAATTCCGTAATTTCGGACAGGCGGCTTCAGCTTTTCGAAACTCGAACCGCTGCGAAAATGGGCAGATTTGCAGGGTGACGCTCAGCTTCGACCCAGCTCGCGGTCCATCAGTCGCACAAGGCTGGCGAGTGATGACACCTGCATCTTCTTCATGGCTTTGCCGCGGTGTTTTTCCACGGTCTTGATGCTGATTCCAAGCTGGATTGCAATTCCCTTGTTCGTCGCACCTTCGTACACCAGCTGGATGACCTCACGCTCACGTTCAGAAAGGCGAGACAGATAACTTTCCCCGTCCGCAAGGAGTGGGGGTAATGCCTGTTCAGAGCTTTCTGCATTCTGAAGCTGGCGGAATCCTTCTTCCACAGCGTCCAGCAGTTCGCGTCGGTCGAATGGCTTGTCCAGAACCGTCACAGCTCCGGACTTCATCGCTGCAACAGCGAGGCTGGTTCGAGGAAAGGCGGTCACCAGAATGACTCGGAAATCGTTTGGTCTTGCCGAGAGGCGACGCTGAATCTCAATTCCTTCGACCTGGTTCATCACCTGATCAGTGACCACCACTCCGGGTGGCAATTGACCAGCCTCCGCAACAAATTGAGCCGACGACTGGTAGGCCCGAACATCGTAGCCCGCCGCGCGCAGCATCATCTGCACAACTTCAAGAACGGCCGCATCGTCGTCAATCGCATAAACTCGACGACCCGCCGCACCAGCAGCAAGCGAGTTCTGCGGCTCACTCCCTGCAAATGCTCTCGTTGTGTCAGTGTTGAAGACCATAACGAAACGCCAGAAGCTAATGGTACTGTGGACGGTGAATCATCATCGCCACGGAATCGGGACTTCCCCCAGTGCAGAGATGCTTTTGAGTGGCCAAAACTGGATGAATTTCACCACAAATCGTGGAATAGCATTCATTTCGGCGATAAACACAATCGCAGGTCCGCCAGTAAACCGGATAACGAGGGGAAACCCCACTCAAAATGTATATTTGAACACACTCAGGTGGATCTTTTCCTCGCGTTCTCGAAACCTCGCGAGGGAATTCCTACCCTCAATTCAACAAGGCATCCTTCCCAAAATTCCCATGGGCCACTGATTCTCCAAATCACCACATTACTAGACGCAGGCTGATGTGTTTCATCACGTGCTGTGTCTCAGATTCGCACCACATTGACGTTCGCCTGATGTTCGCCCGGAGCGAACGATGCGAACTGACAACGCCAACCGAAATTGGCAACACGGATGCAAACCTGACTCGGCATGGCAGATTGGTCCGGGCCGGACTGTTCTCAACGATCCCGAATGAGTTACAGTCCTGCGCCGCACTTGTTTCTGATTGCCATGGATGGCCCAATGTCGCTCGACAATTCAAAGTGCTTCGTCGCGGATTCCGCCACGATGACTCAACCATCGTCAACAACGACATGGATGTTGGTCGGCGTTTGTGGTGCGGGAATGCACAGTCTGTGCAGTCTGCTTTTGTCGAATCCAAACATTCGTGTTGTTGGGACGGATTCAGACGATGATGCATTGATGCGACTGCAGCGAAAATTCGGTGAACGTTTTGTCGCCATTCCATGGAGCGCAACGATACGGCCGGGGGCAATCTCCACCATTCAACAGGCTGTTCATTCTTTGGCCATCAGCCCGTCTTCGCCACCGCTCGTTGCACTTGCCAGCCACGGCATCACAAGTCAGCCGCTCCCGGAAGCACTGCGTTCTCTACTTGGAAAGCAACGACAAATCTGTGTCGCGGGAACTCATGGCAAATCGACAACGACAGCCATGATCTCCTGGATCCTTCGCCAGTCCGGTGAATCTGCCCCTACGTTTCTTGGAGCGGAATGGCAGGGCTTCGAGGCGACAAAATCGAAGCCAGTTAGTGATAACACGGCCGCTTCGGAACTCGCAGTGATTGAGAGCTGTGAGTATCGAAATACGTTTCTGAGCTATTCCCCAACCGTGGCTGTCGTGACGAGCGTTGAGACTGATCACTTTGACTGGTTCATCTCTGAGACTGAGCAGACAACTGCATTTCAGAAATTCGTTCGCAGCATTCCCGTCGAAGGCTGCCTCGTCATTAATGGTGACTCAGCAGTCGCCAAAGCAATCTCGTCTTCCGCCGCCTGCAGAGTTGTGGAATTCACGAGCGGCAATTCCGACACTCAATCGCGCGAAGTGAACAATACCGAAGGCGATCACAGAGCATGCTGGGCAGTCAGCAATGTTCTGCCGCCTCAGTTCCTTAGTGCAGAAGAAACATCCGCGATTCAATCGCGGTTTCGGCAAGACTTCGTGTTGCGACATGGCCACGAGTCCTTTGAGGTGACTCTGGGACAGCCTGGGGTTCACAACTGCGAAAACGCGACGGCCGCAATCCTCGCGACCATGGCAGTCGGCATCAGGCCGCAACAGGCGGCCGAGTGCCTGCGAAGTTTCCCAGGGATTTGCCGACGGTTCGAATACCGCGGAAATTGGCGAGGAATCCATTGGATCGATGACTACGCTCATCATCCAGGTGCGATACGAGCCACGCTGGAGACGGCTCGTCAGGTCTTTCGCGGGCATCGTTTGATTGCTGTCTTTGAACCCCACCAATTGAGTCGTACAGCAGCATTGTTCAGCGAATTCTGTGACGCGCTGAGTCTGGCGGACGAAGCTCTTGTGCTTCCCGTTCTTCCGGCCCGTGAGATTGCAACGACCGCAATGTGCCTGAAAACGTCCGGACAACTCGTTCGGCGAATCAATCATGACCGCATTCGGGCATTCCTGATGACGAACCTTGACCAGGTTCAGGGAAGATTAGACCATTCAGCCCGACCCGGCGATGTGGTCATCACCATGGGGGCAGGCAGGACACACCAGATTCATGACGAAAACTATCGAAGACTTCAGCGAGATTTTGCAGCGTGAGCAGCCAATGGCTCCACTCACCTGGTTGCGACTGGGCGGGCCCGCGCAATACCTTTTGACGCCTCGAACCGAACAGGAACTCCTGGACGTTGTGCAGACCTGCCGACGTCAGAAGCTGCCCATTCACATTCTGGGTGCCGGATCAAATCTGCTTGTCCGCGAAGAAGGTGTTCGAGGCGCCGTGATTCGCATCATGGAGCCTCTGCTGACCGGCGTTGAAGTGCAGGGCAATCTCGTGACGGCCGGCGGCGGCACTCTGCTGTCCCACGTGATCACAGAAGCCGTGCGAGCTGGCCTTGGCGGCATGGAACATCTTGTCGGGATCCCGGGAACAATTGGCGGCGCGGTTGTTGGGAACAGTGGTGGACGAACCGGCGACATTGGCCAGCTGGTCAATTCGGTTCGCGTTCTGACTCAGGATGGCAATGTCGCAGTCCGTCGCGGTGATGAGCTTTCATTCGCCTATCGTCGCAGCAGCATTCAGGACCTGATCGTTCTGTCGGCTGTCCTTGAACTTCACAAGGATGATTCCGAAGAGCTGACTCGACGCATGCGAAAGAACTGGATCCTGAAACGATCGACTCAGCCTCTGGCCGACCAGTCCGCCGGATGCATCTTCCGAAACCCTCGTGGCCTAAGCGCCGGGGCGCTGATTGAGCAGTGTGGTTTGAAAGGAATGTCGGTCGGGAAAGCTCGCATCAGCGAACGTCACGCCAACTTTATCGTCACTGAAGAAGGTGCGACCAGCAAAGATGTGGAGCATCTGATTTCACGCATTCAGAAGTCGGTCGCAGAGAAGTTTGCGGTGGAACTGGAACTGGAAATTCGAGTTTGGTGATTCAAGTCGCCATGAAGATCATCGTGCTTGCCGGTGGTGCTTCTGCCGAACGTGAAGTCAGCCTTGAAAGTGGTTCGAACGTCGCTCAGGCCCTTGCGGCTCGTGGCCATGCGGTCGAACTCGTTGATCCTGGCAGCCAGCCGGTTCGAAACCTGTCGTTGTCATGCGATGCAATTGTCCCGATGCTGCATGGGACTGGAGCAGAAGATGGCACGCTCCAGGAAGATCTGAATGCACTCGGAATTCCCTGGCTCGGAAGTTCACCGGAAGCATCGCGTCTAACCTTTGACAAAGTGGCGACTCGGGAACGTCTGCAGTCATTCGGTCTTCCTGTTCCGGAGGGCGTTTCTTTCGATCGATCCAACTTTCAGGACACGCTGCAAGATTTCATCGGGGCCGTTGATTATCCCGTCGTGCTGAAACCGGCCTGCCAGGGTTCCAGTGTGGGTGTGAGCATTCTCCAAAGCGACCGGGAGCTGCTGCCAGCGGTCGAAAACGTCTTTCGCTGGGGCGACATTGGGCTGGCTGAACGGTACATCGCCGGGCGCGAGGTCACAGTGCCCGTCATCGACGGAGAACTGTTTCCGGCCATCGAAATCGTTCCGGCCCGAAGCTGGTACGACTACACAGCAAAGTACTCCGATGACGCGACGAAGTATGTGGTCAACCCCGCGATTCCATCTGGCCTTCCGGAAGCCGTTCTGAAAGCGTGTGAGGTCTGCGGTGTCACCGCCATCAGCCGAACGGATCTCCGCATCGACGCAGATGGGAACTTCTACATCCTGGAGATCAACACGATCCCGGGGATGACGTCACACAGTCTTGTCCCGATGTCCGTGACTTCAAGGGGCATGACCACCGGGGAGCTTCTGGAGAGGCTTCTGCGACGAAGAGTTCAGTAGGTTGATGTAAATCCAAGAAAAATGCTCACCGCTGCGCTGCCGAGGACCTATGCAATTGAGCGGGCAAAGCTTGCAAATCCCGGCGTCGAGGCTGACACTTCGCAGACCGTTGATAAATCCCAACCCGTTGCGTCAGCGAGGGATTATTTCCGATTCCCTTGCGGTGCTGATCCCTCACTGACGTATCGGGTTGCGAAACGCAGGTCGTTCTACAGACTGCAATCCTCAGCCCCCACCCACGATGCCCGCCTAAAATCCACCACTGATCCTGACCAATGACAAACGAATTCTGGACGTTACTCAAGAGCCAGCCTGGCGTTGGCATTCTGATCATTGATGAGGATGGTCTGGTGCTGTACTGCAACCCGCAGGCACAGCAGATCTACTATGGCAACGATTTCAATCCGGTTGGGAAGACCATCGAAGAGATTGAAGGCAAGGAGTTTGCGGCGGAACGCATGCCCGTGATTCGTCAGGTCATCGCAACTCGCAAGCCCGTTTTGATTCGACATATTCGCGGTGGCAAATGGACCGAAGCCATGATTTGGCCCATGGAGCCCGTTCCGGAACGAAAGTCTCGCATCATTTCAGTGACGCGTCAGGGGCTGGAAACAAGCGAGCCAGGTGTTGCATATCGCGTCGTCGATTCAAGCCTTGTGGACCTCGGTCCTCTGGACGTCCTGACACCGCGAGAACTCGAAGTCCTGTGCCTTGTAGGCCACGGTGTACCTTTGAAAGCGATTGCCGCTGAACTGGACGTGGCACAGCGGACTGTCGAAAGGTACCGCTCCGATATCTCACGCAAACTCGGAGTCAACTCGATCGCCGAGATTGCTCGCCTGGTCCAGCTGGCCGGCCTTGAAGTCACTCATGCAGACATGCCACGGCTGACTCGCTGGCAAGGCGAAGAATCGCCGTAATGCTGGCTCACATGGGTGGCTGTCGCTCTCCGGAGAATCACGGCCGTCTGTCGGAAACCCGCCATGTGAGAGCTGTTGGTGGACTCTAAGGTTCTCGTCTCAGTCAGCGACATCCTGACGATTCGAGGCAACCATGCACACTCCGATTACCAACAAAGACTTCCAGCTGCTCCAGCAACTTCGCGAAAGTCAGCACGAAGCGACACAGCTGTATTTGCGCCTGACTCCGTGCGAGCAACAAGTCCTGGAACTCATCGCCAACGGCCTGCCAAATAAGGCAATCGCCAGTCTGATCTGCCGGAGCATCAAGACCGTGGAGAAACACCGGTCTAAGCTGATGAAAAAGCTGGGACTTGCATCCGTCTGTGAGGTCCTGCGCTTCTGGTGCCGCCTGAGGTGGGATGAGTTTATCCTCGGGTCGCCCACGCAATTTCCGAAGCCTGTCCCTCACAACGAATGGACTCTTCACAAGTCAACACAATCAGCCACGATGACGTAGCTGGCAGCCGAGTTCGTGGTGTTTCACAACCCGACACGACAGTGAGGGATAAGAACCGCCAGATTCCCCCACAGCAACCCTTTGTTTTTCGGGCCAACGAGGTCATCGGCAGATCAGCCGCGGACAACCGCCGATCTACTTCGCCTTGCGTTGAAAGATCGCGGAGCGGCTCAGGCCAAGGCGATTCAGCCAGAACAGAATCATGATCCACACCGTCAGCAGTCCATAGCGAAGGCTGCGACGGAAGTTGATGCTGCTGGCTTCCTTGAAGTAACGCACGGGGACGGGAATGTCGCCCAGGCGAAAGCCAAAGAAGACAGCCTGAGCAAGGAACTGAGTGTCGAAGACGAAGTCGTTCGAGTTCTCACGCCACGGGACGGCCTCCAGCACCTTGCGATGGTACGCGCGAAAGCCGCTGTGAAAATCGCCCAGGTTCTGTCCCAGCATGACGTTTTCGAAGATCGTGAGACAGCGGTTCGCGATGTACTTCCAGGCCGGCATTCCGCCTTCCAGCGCTTCGGCTCGAGTTCGAATGCGGGAACCGAGGATGACGTCGACGTTGCCCAGCCGAATCAGCTCGGCAGCAATCGGGATGACTCGACTGTCATACTGATAGTCCGGGTGAATCATCACGACGATATCAGCGCCACGTTCCAGCGCTTCGGTGTAACAGGTTTTCTGGTTGCCGCCGTATCCAGTGTTCTTCTGATGCCGAATCACCGTGAGTCCCAGATTCGTGGCGACTTCGACCGTTCGGTCGCGGCTGCAGTCATCCACCAGAATGATCTCATCGACCGTGCCCGGCGGAATATCGCGCAGAGTACGCTCCAGAGTCGCTTCGGCATTGTACGCCGGCATGACCGCAATAATCTTTGGTTTGTCGGCGCTCATGGATGACTAACTTGCAATGAAGGTCTAAGTCCGTGAAGACTCTGTGTCACGCTACCGTCGGACTGGTCTGCATTTTCTTCAGAGCGTCACACAAACGCTGAATCTCTTCAACCGTGTTGTAGTGAAGCGCGCCGGCTCGCAGAGTTCCCCCGGGTTCAAGTCCCACTGATTCCGTGAAGGGCAGGGCGTAGTGGTTACCGTTCCAGACGTACAGTCCGCGACGAGCAAGCCACTCCGCCGCCTGTCGAGGATTCGTGTTGGGAAAGGTCATCGAAAACGTGGGGACTCGCTGATCGATCTGATCGATCGATGTAATCCCCCAGATCCGAATCCCCGGCACATCGCGCAGGCCCGAAAGGAACGCCAGTGTCAGCGTCCTTTCGTACTCCATGATTCGGCTGAAGACTCGATCAAGTTTGGCGGATCGTGACTGGTCGCTATGACCGGCATTGTCGTCAAGCAGATCATCCAGCGAGGCGAGATAGTTCACGGCCGCGGCGGCTCCCGCGATGCCTTCGTGGCACTGCGTTCCCGTCATCCATTTGCCCGGCAGCGAATCAGGAGATGGCCGCAGTTTGTACGGACGAATTGATTCCAGCAGTTCACGACGTCCCCAAAGCACTCCCACATGCGGCCCGAAGAACTTGTACGCAGAGCATGCCAGGAAGTCACATCCCAGTTCAGTCACATTGATTCGTCCGTGCGGGGCGTAGTGAACCGCATCCACAAACACGAGCGCCCCGGCGTCGCGAGCCAGCTTCGCCATCTGTGCGACAGGATTCACTGTCCCCGTCGCGTTTGATGCCAGACCGATGGCAACCAGCTTTGTGCGACTGGAGAGCTTCTTTTGGTAATCGTCGAAATCCAGCGTTGCCTGATCGGCTCGCAGTTCGACATGGTGAACCGTGACTCCGGCATCACGAGCAGCCAGGACCCACGGAGTGACGTTGGCATCATGGTCCAGGCGAGTCACAATGATCTCATCGCCTGCCTTCCACTGTCTGCTGATGGCTCGACTCAGCGCCAGCGTCAGACTGGTCATGTTCGCACCAAATGAGATGCAGCCCGGATCATTCGCTCCCACAAAGTCGGCCAGTGCCACATGGGCCGCTTCGAGAATCGCGTCAGACTCGATCGCAGTGGAGAACGCCGCTGCTCGATTGCAGTTCGTGTGTCGAAGGTACGAGGCCACAGCGTCGACAACACATTCCGGAACCTGACTCCCTGCCGGGCCATCGAAGAAGGCGACCGACAGATGATCCTGAAGCCTCTGTAGCCCCGCAAACTGTTTGCGAATGGAATGAATCGGCCAGAACAAAGCTGATTGAGACATCGATTGATTAACCTGGGAAAAGTGAATTCACAAACTGAGCGGCAGGCACTTGTGGCTTGTCACATCAACAACTTGAGCTTATCCGTCATTCCCGCGCAGGCGGGAACGGCGGGAACCCAGAACGGTGAAAGCTGGGTTCCCTCCTGCGCGGGAATGACGAACTCTCCTTCGTTGTTCTGACGAAGCACTAGCCGCGGGTGCATTTCAACACTCTTTCCGTCGTTAAGACCAGCGCAAATATTCCCGTACACCAACAGCAAGAAACTGAATGCTCATGGCGACCCAATACGGTCCCGGGGTCTTACTGCGATGCACGACTCCCATGTTGATCCGAGAGCCAGCCACAGCAACGCCAGTCCAGAGTTCCAGAATGATGGTCCCCCAAATACAACAGTCGATCAAAGCCACCAAAACGGCTTGCGACAACAGTGCACCGAGAAGCATATGTTCCTGACTCTTTCATGGATGATAAAGACGCTGAGGTTGAGCAGGGTAGGGCAGGGCGACGTTTTCGATTGACGGCAAGTTCACATGATCAATGGCGGAATCGCGTCGGCAGAATCTACCGTTCTTCCATCGCCCTGTCAGCGAACTTTGCGCGATCATGAAAGTACGTCTCCGGCATTTTTCTGCAGTCCCTTTCGGCGTTCGGTGCAGAATGCGAAAAGCGGCCCGTCACGCTCTTCCAGTCCTCGATTTCTTTTTGGCGTGTTCCAGTTCGACTGGAGAATCTCTCGAATGGGCTAGCGCACAAAAAACGAGTGAATTCGCGGCTTTTCAGAACAAGTTCTCCCGAAATCCCTTCGCGACAGCTCCAAAATCGACGTTTTGAAATGCTCTGGAAGAAGCCGTTCGGATTCGCGATATCCCCACTCGAACTCAGCCCGACATTCTTTCAACACGACGACGATTTGTGTTCGGCGACCCGGCTCCAGAAGCTTCCACGGAAGCAGTGACGGACGGCGAACGACATCGGATTCACGACGGAGTGTCATGACGAGTCGCTCTGTTCTCACCCCCGTTCTCTCTCCTTTCGAATCTCCCTCTCAAATCCTCACACTTCCCGTCTGCATGGAGGACTCTTCATGGTCAGGACACTTTCGCTGTCACTGCTGATCGTTGTTTCGCTGCTGACTTCCGGCTGTCTTTCGAATCCACACAGTTCCCTTCGTCCTCGCAATCATCGAGTTTCGATGAAGCGAGCTTCCAGAGAATGGTCCATGGGCAACTGGTTCAACGACAAGCGAGCCGAGCGACAGATGCGTCGCCAGGCACGTGAGTGGGAGAAGCAGATGGCGCATCAGCCTGCGTATCAGCCGATCATGGGACCAGGCGTTTACAACCCGATGATGAACGGCTGGGGCAACCCTGCTGTGATGGCACAGCCGACCTACTTTCCAGCAACCGACGTTGCCATGATGGACATGGGAATGATGAACGCCGGAATGATGGACCCGGCGATGATGGGAATGATGTCTGCGGAATCAGGCGACTGCGGATGTGGAATGTCGTCGCCGATGATGGACGCTTCCATGCCGATGGGAGCCATGATGAATCCTCAGATGATGGCTGATCCGTCGATGGGAGCCCCGATGATGGGTGATTCCGGCTGCGGATGTGGTGGCGGATCGTCAGCAGGTTTGCCAATGGAGTTTCATCAGGGAGGCCACATGACAGGTGAACTGATTGAACAGTCGGCTCCTATTCTGGATCCTGTGCAGAAGCCTGCAACAGAATCCGTCGGACCAGCAAATGCTCAGCCGGGTTCCCAGGATTCAGGCCTCGTTCCAATGCCAGTCGCACCACAGACATAACCACTGGCCGTAGCGCCTGGTCATAGCTTCTGTCAAAACGACTTTGTTGCAATGTCGCCAGCTGTTGGGAAACACCAGCGCTGGCTACGCTGCCGCTTTCCTTTCTCTGTTCGTTTGGTCATAGTCGCAGGAAATTGCTCGCCTCACGGGCCTTCATGAAAGGTTGTGTGCGATGTTTCCTGCCACTTCAGCTCACCACGCATTTCAACAGCAGCGTCTGACCGCTCGACGCTGGTTCATGCAGCAATGCGGCATCGGCCTGGGCTCCGTCGCGCTAACTTCCCTGCTGAGCGAAAACGCAGCAGCCAGGGAATCGGATGCACGGAGCATCGCGTTGCCTCGCCCGCATTTTCCGGCGAAGGCGAAGAACGTCATCTTTCTCTTCATGGCCGGTGCGCCGAGCCATCTGGAGCTGTTCGACAATAAGCCTCAGCTCGCCCGCTTCGATGGGACTCTCCCGCCGGCAGAGCTGCTGAAAGGTTATCGAGCCGCGTTCATCAATCCAAACTCGAAGCTGCTTGGTCCAAAGTTCAAGTTTGCCCGCCATGGCCAGTGCGGAGCGGAACTTTCAGAGCTTCTGCCGCACCTTGCGAGGGTCGTCGATGACATCGCGATCGTGAAATCGATGGTGACGGACGGCTTCAATCACGCTCCGGCTCAGATTCAGATGAGCACCGGAAGTCTTCAGTTCGGCAAGCCGAGTCTTGGCGCATGGACTTTGTATGGCCTTGGCAGCGAGTCGCAGAATCTTCCGGGCTTCGTTGTCTTCAGTACCGGCAAGAAGGGACCCAGTGGCGGAAGTGCGAACTGGGGCAGCGGCTTTCTTCCAACCGTTCATCAGGGCGTTGAATTTCGCACGACGGGCGATCCGGTGCTTTACCTTTCGAACCCCAAAGGTGTCGACGACCGACTGCAGCGCGAATCTCTCGATCTGATCAATTCGCTCAATCGTGATCACCTGGCAGTGTCCGGAGATCCCGAGATTGCAACTCGCATCAGTGCGTTCGAGATGGCGTATCGGATGCAGGCTTCCGCACCGGAAGTGATGGATCTCAGCCGCGAGCCAAAGCATGTGCTGGACATGTACGGAGCGAAGCCAGGAGAACCATCGTTCGCCAATACGTGCCTGCTGGCTCGCCGACTGGTCCAACAGGGTGTGCGGTTCGTTGAGATCTTTCATGAAGCGTGGGATCAGCACGGAAATCTGGTCAACGATCTGCGAAAGAACTGCAAAGACACGGACCAGGCCTGTGCGGCTCTGATCCAGGATTTGAAGCAACAGGGACTGCTGGATGAAACGCTGATCATCTGGGGCGGGGAGTTTGGTCGTACGCCGATGGTGCAGGGCGGAAGCGACGGACGCGACCATCACCCCAACGCGTTTACGATGTGGCTTGCCGGCGGCGGCATCAAAGGCGGCGTGACTCTGGGAGCCAGCGACGACTTCGGCTTCAACGCGACAGAAGATCGAGTCCACGTGCGCGACCTGCACGCAACGATTCTTCACCTGCTCGGCTTCAACCACAAGCTGCTCTCATTCCCCTTCCAGGGCCTCGACCAGCGAATCACCGGCGTCGAACCCTGCCGAGTTGTGGAAGAAATCCTGGCTGGTTAGCAACCCATTCTTCGCCACGTATCAGGCTTCCACAACGCTTCGCCATCGTTTTGGCAGGGCTTCGAAGGCTCGGCTGTAGGTGGCTTCCAGAGGTACCAGAACATAGCCGTCGGGTTCGAGGTACAGCGGCATATCGATGAGCGTCTCGCCAACTGCCATTGGTTGAACAAACGCGCGGACTGTCAGTGCGGATTCGTAACCAACCAGAGTCAGCGGGCGATCAGAGGGTGCTGTCCATGGTTCGGCGATCTCTTCCCAGACTGCACCATGAATTCCCTGCGGGTCAAAAGTACCCGGTCGATGAAGATCAAGAATCAGCAGGTGTATTCGCTGATCCAGAAGCTGAGCGGTCTTCTCCACAAAGGTACGCAGAGCCGCGCGACTCGACTTGTTGCCCGGCGAAACAACTTCCACGAGCGCGACGACACGGTCGTCACTGACATGATGCACTGCCACGACGTTTTGTTTCCGGCGATAGAACTCCATGTCACTCTCGGAGGTCACAGCGACTTTCGGTTTCGCCACCATCAGCCCCCCTTCACGATGAGCCGCTGAATGAAGCGTCTCGTCATCCCCCGAATCGACTTGCAGAGCCAGAACATCCGGGCCATAGCCTGCGGTTCGCTGCTCGGCCAATGCATAATAGTCACTGGGCAACAGACCAGCGTTGAGAGTGCGCTGAATCTCTTCAATCCAGGAGTGATGCAGGTGATGAAAAATCCCGGCCGGGACACGGCTCCAGTCATGAACAGGCATCTCTGACGGCCTCACAGGTGCGACAGGGTTCTTTCGACTTCACGAAGACTTGCGTCCTCTTCGAATTCTATCCTGACGATCGATCTTTGGGCAACGAATTGTACGTCCGGCGTGAAAGGCGGTGTCACAGCCGAATCAGTCTGAGCCTGAGGCGCTAGCCGAAACCGGCACCGGTTCGCGCAGCGACGAATGCACACAGAAGAAAAAGTCGGCTAGCGCCCTGGGCTCAAGATGCAAGAAGGTCCTGAACCACGTTGCCGTGAATGTCCGTTAAGCGGTAGTCGCGGCCCTGGTAGCGGAATGTGAGGCGTTCGTGGTCCATTCCTATGCAGTGAAGAATGGTCGCGTTGAGATCGTGGATGTGCATGGGATTCTGAAGGATGTTGTAGCCATAGTCGTCAGTCTGGCCGTAGACCGTTCCGCCCTTGATGCCTCCGCCTGCCATCCACATCGAAAAGCACCGACCGTGATGGTCGCGTCCGTAGTCAGCCTGCAGTCCTCCCTGCCCATACACTGTCCGACCAAACTCACCGCCCCAGATGATCAGAGTATCCTCAAGCATTCCTCGCTGCTTCAGATCCTGAATCAAAGCCGCCTGAGGCTGGTCGACGTCGTGACATTGTTTCGGGATATTCGTCGGCAGTCCGCCGTGCTGGTCCCAACCGCGATGAAACAACTGGACAAAGCGAACTCCCTTTTCGAGCAGTCGGCGTGTCAGCAGACAGTTGGATGCAAACGTGCCTGGTTTCTTCGCTTCCTCACCGTACATCTGAAAGGTCGATTCCGGCTCTTTCGCCAGGTCGATCAGGTCCGGCACGGAAGCCTGCATGCGATACGCCATTTCGTACTGAGTAATTCGCGTTGCAATCTCGGGATCGCCGGATGTCTGCAGCTGGCGACGATTCAACTGAGCCATTCCGTCCAGCATGTGCCGGCGAAGATCGCGGGTAATCCCCGGAGGATCTGTCAGGTACAGCACTGGATCGCCACTGCTGCGAAGTTTGACGCCCTGATGACTGGATGGCAAAAAGCCGCTGCCCCAAAGACGCTCCAGGAGTCCCTGATTGGCATCACGGCCCGAGCCATGGGAGATCAGCACAAGGAACGCAGGAAGATCTTCCGCCTCGCTTCCCAGTCCGTAACTGGCCCATGCTCCCAGAGAAGGGCGGCCGGGCTGTTGCGAACCGGTTTGAATCAGAGTAATCGCGGGATCATGATTGATCGCTTCTGTATGCATCGAACGGATCAGACAAATCTCATCCGCAACCTTGCCTGTGTGAGGCAGCAGTTCGCTCAGCCGCATGCCGCAGTCGCCGAAGGTTTGAAAACCAAACTTCGGAGCAATCACCGGGAAGCTGCTTTGCCCCGACGTCATGCCCGTCAGACGCTGCCCCTGACGAATCGAATCCGGAAGTTCGGTCCCGTGCAGTTTCTTCAGTTCCGGCTTTTCATCGAACAGTTCCAGATGTGAAGGACCACCGGACTGAAACAGATAGACGACTCGCTTCGCTTTAGGAGCAAAGTGAGTCAGCCCCGTCGACGCAAAGCCATCGCGCTGCAGAAGAGAGGCGAGTGCTGCGGTGCCAACTGCCGATTTCAGGATCGATCGTCGTGCCAACATGGAAAGTCTCCAAAGATCTGATGATCTGTGATTTCGATTCTGCAAACGTTCGGCTATTCGCGACTAATGGCTTCATCCAGATTCATCAGCACACTCATCGCGGCCGACCACGAAGCCAGTTCTTCTGCAGGAATTGAGGCATCCGCTGGTGCTCGTCCGACTTTCAACAGTTCGGTCGCAGCACCTGGCGTCTTCTGAAAATGATCGTTCGCCGCCGCCTTGACGGACTGCAGTGCCGCAATTTCATCAGCCTCGGGTTCCCGTGCTACAACGATCCGGAAGGCTCGAGCCCACCGAGCCGCATCGTCTTTTTCTGCCAGCAGGACATGCTCGGTCAGCTTGCGTGACGCTTCGATGTAGGTCGGATCGTTCATCAGAATCAACGCCTGAAGCGGCGTGTTCGTTCGAGCCCTTCGAACGACGCACGTCTCTCGGTCTGGTGCGTCGAACGTCGCCATTGTCGGCGGCGGACAGGTGCGTTTCCAGAACGTGTACATGCTGCGTCGGTAGAGTCCATCGCCGTCATCGGGAACGTACTTGTCTCTTCGTTCGACGGACACATCTTCCCACAGACCTTCCGGCTGGTACGGCTTCACGCTGGGACCGCCGACCTTCTGTTTCAGCAGGCCACTCACCGCCAGAGCCGCATCGCGAACCGTTTCCGCGGACAACCGATACCGGGCTCCTCGTCCGAGCAGGCGATTTCGAGGATCGAGTTCCAGTTGCTCGGGACTGATGTGGGATGATTGACCGTACGTTGCCGACAGCACGATCTCTCGCAGGATCTTTCGAGTATCCCAGCCAGACTCCACCAGTTCGCAGGCGAGCCAGTCGAGCAACTCCGGATGGCTGGGCAGTGCTCCCTGAACGCCAAAATCCTCAGACGTTTCCACGATGCCCATTCCGAACAGCATCTCCCACCAGCGATTCACTGCAACTCGCGCGGTCAGCGGGTGTTTCGGACTGGTTAGCCATTGAGCAAAATCCAGTCGCGTCGGTTGTTGACCATTCGTCGCATCAGGAGCCGTGCTTGAAAGTTCGCGGAACACGGCCGGTATCGAAGCCGTCACCTGATCGCCTCGCTGATCATATTGTCCGCGTCGAAGAATATAGGAGGCTCGTCGTTCCGGTTGTTCCTGCATCACCATCGTGACCGGAATACTTACTTCGATGTCGGATCGCTTCTTTGGAATTTCCGCCAGGTCCTTGCGAAGATCTCGAGTCTTCTGATCCACAAAGTTCAGGTAGTAGTCAGCAATCTGCTGTTTCTGTACGTCAGTGCGATCCGCTCTTGGAATAGAGGCCAGGGCTTTCAGGCTTCCTTCAGATTCTCCTGACGCCAACTTGCGAACTTCGTCTTCGGAAAGAGCCGACCGGAACAGCTGCACGTCATCAATCAGACCACGGAACGGAGCTGATGAATTGCGTCGGCCGATGTGAAACTGCTTCTCCGTCGCCAGCGTTCCGTCCAGAGTATTGTTTGTTGTGATCGTCAACTTCTGGAGCTGGCCATCCACGTAGACTCGAACGCCATCCGCTTTCCGCGAGCCATCGTAAGTGACCGCGATGTGATGCCATTCATTCTGGCTGATTGTTTGATCGGTGATGACCTTGAAAGCCTTATCGGGCCAGTGATGAACGAAGTGAGCCGCGACTTTTCCACCCTCCATGATGACGTCGTAACCACGGTGAGCATTGCCTTCGTCCATACGGCTCAGAATGGTTGAAGCCTCCGAGGTGGTCAGCTGAATCCAGGCGGAGCTGGAGAAGGCCTGATCAGATTCGAAGCGGCCGGCGTTGTCGGATTCGACGTACGTTTGACCATCAAACTTCAGAGCCGCACCAACTCGACCGGGCACTGACGTCACAGGACCATTCACTTTTCCATTAGCCGTCGCATCGACTCGTTCGAGCGCGGAACCATCGGTTTCATCCAAAGTGAAGTGGTGAGCAAGACCGGGCACGCCGGACTTCTGGAGATCTTCTTCTGTCAGACTCGCTTCCCATTGAGCAATGTCAGCATCTGCCATTCGTCGGCGTTCCTGAATCGCGTTCTCCAGTTCACTCTGGCGAGAGTTTAAGCGATCCAGTTCGGCCTGTTGTTCGGCTGTCGGAACCTTCAACAGTGGTTCGGCCATGCGGCCCTGGCTGTACGAAACAATTCGATCCGGGACGTTGTTGAAGAACGCCGCCATCTGGTAGTAGTCCCGCTGCGAGAACGGGTCGTACTTGTGATCATGGCAGCGAGCACACTGAAGGCTGAGAGCAAGGAAGACGGTCGACGTCGTGTGAATTCGGTCCGCCACATATTCGACATGATACTCTTCTTCAATGATGCCACCTTCGGTCGTCAGCACGTGATTTCGATTAAACCCCGTGGCCACCTTCTGGCTAAGCGTTGCGTTGGGAAGGAGGTCACCGGCCAGTTGTTCGGTGATGAACTGATCGTACGGCATGCCTTCTGCGAAGGATCGAATCACCCAGTCTCGCCATGGCCACATCGTTCGGACTTCGTCGTTGTTGTAGCCGTTGGTGTCGGCGTATCGAGCGACATCCAGCCAGTGCATCGCCATCTTCTCGGCATAGGCTGATGACCCCAGTAGCCGGTCGACAGTCGTTGACTTTGCTTCAGCCAGCGGCACTGTCTTCAGCAGGGTTTGAAACTCCGTCTGTTCATCAAGTGTTGGCGGAAGTCCGGTCAGATCCAGAGTCACTCGTCGCAGCCAGATCATGGGAGAAGCCTGCGGAGACGGCTTCATACCGGCCGCTTCCAGCTTGTGCAGGATGAAGTGATCGATGGGCGAAGTGGCCCAGTCCGAAGTCTTTACCGCAGGGACTTCCGGACGCACAGGAGAAACGAACGCCCAGTGTTCAGAAAACTCGGCTCCCTGTTCGATCCATCGCTGCAGGATCTGTTTCTGGACATCGGTCAGAGGACGCTTTGCAGAGTCCGGCGGCATCAACTGGTCAGCATCGTGAGTCAGAATGCGTTCGACCAGATGACTTGCATCCGGCTTCCCAGGCACGATGGCAACCTTGCCACTTTCGCCAGGCAACAGTGCCGCATCGCGTCGATCGAGCCGCAGGTTTCCCTGTCGTCCGTGATCGTCGCGACCATGGCAGCTCCAGCAATGGTTGGAGAGGATCGGACGAACATGTTCGTTGAAACTGATTCGATCCGGGACTTGAGCGTCCAGGCCTTTCGACGCGATCACGATCAGAACAATCGAGAGTGCAGGGCGAACAAAGCGAGAGCAGATGCAGTGGGACATAGCAGAATTCTCTGTTGCGGGGCCAGCGTGAAGCCACAAAGCCCACCGATCGTGAGTCTCTGAGCACCACGTGGAAAACGCGTTGGCAGGAGTCGATCGTAACAGGCCGACACGGCAAGGGGAACAAGTGACTCAGAGACTCTGACAAATAGGTGCACAGAGCCAACCAGGATTTCCCGTGATCTTCCCACCGTTGCGCGTCACAGGCGTCGCCTGATAGAGCCTCACGCCGTTGCGAGAGCCGGGACGACCGGATCATCGCGACGGAAGAGGGCAGCGATGGCTTCAACCAGCATCGCAGCCGCAAGGACCAGCAGTAGAACGGCAATCCAGGCGACGAGGTCCATTCCCTTTTGCTGCTTGGCCATGATCATGGAAACCAGAGCCCAGCTGCTCATCACATACATGAAGACAGCAGGAATGCCTGTGACGAAGAAGACCCAGACGGCTCGCCGAGTTCTCCAGAGCCAAACGGTTGCGCCAAGTAGTGTCAGGGCTGCGAGCAGCTGATTGCTCGCTCCGAACAGTCCCCAGAATTCCAGCCAGACCGGCTTGCCGTCAGACGACTGACGCATCACAAAGAAGATAGGAACGCCGGCTGTCAGCATTGTCCCGAACCAGCGGCCAATCGTTCCCTTCCAGCCTGTCAGTTCCTGAAGAATGAAACGTCCCAGTCGAGTACAGACATCCAGCGTGTCATAAACAAACGTGTTGAATGCCATCAGAGCAAATGAAACTCCGATCGCCTTTGACAGTCCAATCGACTGCAGGAAGGCACCAATTCCGTTGGCATAGATGAAGTTGGGATTCGCACTGACCAGGGCAGACCCTTTGGGGATCATCATGACACAGCACAGTGACACAATGGCGACCATGGCTTCCAGCAACATGGCTCCGTAACCGATTGGGCGAGCACTGCCTTCGGTCTTCAGTTGTTTGGAAGTCGTGCCGGACGCAATGAGAGAATGGAAGCCGGAGCAGGCACCGCACGCGATCGTGATGAACAGCATCGGGATCAGGGCGCCCTGTTTTTCATGAACCCAGCCGCCGAACATAGGCTGAGCAATCTCCTGGCCGCCCATCATGATTCCCAGTGCGCCAGCGCCGAGGGCTGCGTAGAGGAAATAGCCGCCAAGCTGCCCTCGCGGCTGAAGCAACAGCCACATCGGTGTGACGGACGCAACCGCACAGTACAACAGCAGGAACACGTCCCAGGACCGAACTGCCCAGACGGCGGCTTCCTTCGGTGTCAGCCCCGGACGCATCCATCGAATCACTTCGTCTACGTTCAGTGGAATGTAGGGACCGATCAAAATGGCCACAGCAACGAGCGGCAGAAAGATCCAGGTCGCGGCCGACATGGACAGTTTCTTCGAATGCACAAGAAGCCCCATGATGACGGGCAGCATCAGATACAGCAGGCTGGAAGTTGCCACACTGCCGGACTGGATCAGCATCTTTGCCGAATCGTCAGCTTTCGCATCACCGATGGACGCGTACGACTTTCCAGTCTCCAGATCGAGTGCTCCCACGAACATCGTGGCCGTGATATCCGTGAAGGCCACAACGATGTAAACGAGTGCCAGCCAGACGAATGCAAGGAACAGTAAATAAGCTCGACCGCTGATATGGATACGAACCACTTCGATAATCGACGTGGCACGATGGCGAATGGATGCCACCAGTGCCGCGAAGTCATGAACTCCGCCGACCAGGATTGAACCTACCAGAATCCAGAGCAGGGCAGGGAGCCACCCGAAGGCTCGCCCCGCCAGAATCGGGCCGACGATCGGACCTGCCGCGGCGATCGCAGAAAAATGCTGGCTCAGGAGCGGAGCTGTTTCGCAGGGGACGTAATCCAGATCGTCCCGCATCGACACAGCCGGTGTCGGAGTTTTGTCATCCAGTTGAAAGAGGCGGCTGAGCAAACGTCCGTAAGTGAAATAGGCCAGGGTCAGGACCACAGCGGAAGACAGAACAATAACCAGCATTTCCATGGGAAACCCAGATCGCAGAGGAGGGAGTGGGCGAAGGTCGGTGTGCCCGAATCGAGATCTCGAAGAATCAGATGCGGTGCGGGCGGTTGCAGGATGATATAGGGGAAACGATCAGCAAAGAAAGACCGCGGAGGGAATTCATCCTGCGACTGTTTTCCCAAAAGCAAATGGGAGCATCCTGAAAAATGGCCTCAGGACCGGGGGCCCAACGAGCTTCTCGATACAGAGCGAACAACCGCTTCTTCGTGAAAACTCCAGCGGAGTTATCCCAGATTAACACGACCAGAGAAGGTGTAACGATTATGCGGGCAGACTTTTCGAGGTCATCTTTCCCAGCCTTCGTGACCGTTACAACAGGACCAAAAAACAGCGCAAGTATTTGTGGCGCAATCACCTCTGGAAACTCAAGCCGCGGAATTCGCCTCGACGATAGACCTGCCTAGTCCCTCGGACTGCAAATGGCAAGTTGAGATCAGGGAGATCTCAACACCCGATAAACCGATGTGAAATCATCGACTCTTTTGCCAAATGGAACGTCCGTGATTCTGAGTAGCAGCGACGTGGTGTGAAGGTTCAACCAGTCCCGCCGCAGGTCGAGGGATTCGGCAAAGGTCTGCCGAAGGTAATAGTGACGGACAACCAATGGCCAGGGTGGTCGAAGGAACGATTTCCTTGAGAAGGAGACACTGTAAGATGAAATGGTCCAGGATGTTCAGTGCAGCACTCGCACTGGCCGGAATGATGGGATCAGCTGAAGCTGGTCTGTTCGGTTCCGGTGGATGTAAGAGCTGTGGTTGTGCTGAAGACTGTCAGCCAGCCTGCTGCAAACCAACGATTGCTCGTCCGTGCCACACGAACGTGTACACGTACCAGCGCAAGTGTTCAGACATTAAGCCACCATGCTGCGACAGCTGTGGCGCTCCAGATTCATGCTGTGCACCAGTAACATGCTGTGCACCAGCAGACGCGTGCGGCAACGGCTGCACAACTGATCCAAGCTGCTGTGCTCCAGCTGGTAACGGCTGTGGCAACGGCTGCAACACTGACCCAAGCTGCTGTGCTCCAGCTGCTTGTGGAACAGCTGCTGACCCATCATGCTGTGCTCCAGCTGGTAACGGCTGTGGTAACGGCTGTGGCAACGGCTGCAACACTGACCCAAGCTGCTGTGCTCCAGCTGCTTGTGGAACAGCTGCT
>JAEUII010000301.1 GCA_016795145.1 Planctomycetaceae bacterium | reverse complement strand
ATTCACATCTCCGGCCCCAACGGTTCCCTCGGCCAGCACGGCTGGACCGACCAGATGGTCCTGAGCTTTGTCGATGCCGACGGCGACGGATCCGCCACTTCGCAGCTTTCCGGTCGCTATCTCTACGGTCCGGCCGTAGATGAAATCTTCGCCGTGGAAAACGGAACGGGCGACGTCCTCTGGGCACTCACAGACCAACTCGGCACACCGCGCGACTGGGCACAGCGAACATCCAGCGGCAACACCGTCATCGCTCAGCACATCCGCTACACCGCCTTCGGAGCCATCGACTCCATCACAGATGGTGCTGGGAATCCTCTCGCAACCAGCAGCTCGCCGCTCGCTACCTTCACCGGCCAGCTTAATGACCCCGACGCTGGCCTGATCTACTACCGAGCCCGCTGGTACGACCCGCAACTCGGCAAGTTCATCAGCGATGACCCTATGGGGTTTGACGCAGGAGATACGAATGTCAGTCGGTATGTGGGCAATCATTCAGCTGACCACTTCGATCCCACGGGCCAAGACGAACTTAGGTACGGCAACGTCGTCTTTGTTGGAAGCACGGGCTCGTTGGCAATTATTGAAGACTTGTGGGAGCAGCTGGAAGCACGAGCTCAAGACCTAAATCGGCAGAACGACCCGCGTCTCTACGATAAGCTCTATAAGTACATTCATGGGGACCGCGAACATCCTGGTGTAGTAATTACATTGACATTAGTGGACAATACCGACGCAGTCTTTGGCGGAACATACAGGACCGGCGAGCTCGATGTCGACGACTTAAAGTACTTTCCGACAACCGACGGCCCGAATACACAGCAAGCAGAGATCCTGCTCCACGAAATTGCAGAGCAAGCGGTTAAGAAAGAGAAGAATTTTTCAAAATACAAGGAATCGGAGTATGAAAGAGCACACGCCCATGCACTCATCGTTGAGGGACTCTTCGATGGATGGGTGCGTCAGGATCGTATTGATTGGAAGAAGCTGCCCGTCGGTGGTGGCGTTCCGCCAGGGAAATTACAGACCTGGTACTACAAGAATAGTGACAACTTAGAATTGTCTGCTACGACAGGGATTAGCTGGGATGGAAGCGTTCTGTATCACAAACAGATAGAAGATCCGTTCTACAAGGATTGGCTCAAGACGCAAGCTGCGGAGAGGAATATACTGAAGCCATAGCGCCAGGTGGCGGGTTTCCATGCATCGGCCTTATTGCCATGCATTTCAATGTTGCGACGCTCATTCAAATTCACTTATGATTGTTATCTGCTTCTGAAGAAATGCGGAAGCGGCAACTCCTCACTTTGCTGCGTCAAGTTTGGTCGTGCTCTGGAGACCCTGATGGGACTTGCCTATTGCTCTCTATACATCATGTTTCACGTCACAATTCTCTGCGAGACGCCGATCGGAACGCAGCGATTCTTATACCTGGAGGAACTGTGTGGCTCGATAACGATTGATGGTCGGAACGTATCGGCTAGCTTCATTGGTTTGAGGATAGGCGATCTGAATTCCGTGACGCTGGATTCTGAGTTTCTGGGAATTGCGAACCAGCAGAAAGACTGTGTGGAGTTTCAGCAGTCTCTTCTCAAAGTCATGAGGGACCGAAGATATTGTGTGGACGCCTACGCCCTGGCAAATCAACTTTATCCCACGAAGAAGCTGGAGATTGTTCAAGGCCCCTTTTTCTGGTCATCCAGGCAGAATGAGGGGGTACAAATTCCAATCCGCGTTGTCTCGGGACAAATGAATATGACAATCGATGCCAGCACCGATGCATTTCGCTTCCTTTCCGCGGATTATTGGGATTCTGCATTTCGCGACTTAAACCACATTGACTCCTTAGAAAAAGCTCAGCAGTATCAAATTTACATCGAAGAATGGAAGCGAAATCTGCCGGGGCAGTAAGCCACGTTTAGCGGACGGGATGTGACCGTTGCATCCGAGGGCGTCTTGCGTGGGTTGTTAGTCTGTTTCGAGTGTCTGGTGTGACGTTCACAGAGTGCTCGAAGCAGAGGTGTATTGATGGGCAGGCAGCGGGATGGGGCGAAGGAGCTGTATTGGCGGGAGTTGATTCGGAAGTGGGAGTGCAGCGCGCTGAGTACCGGCGAGTTTTGCTGGCAGCGTGAGATTGCGCAGCATCAGTTACATGCGTGGCGGCGGACTCTCGAGCGGCGGGATGCGGAAGCTCAGGCAGGCGGGGCTCGCCATTCGAGTCATCGCAGCGGATCGGTGAAGCCGTCCGCGACGAATCTCGCACAGCGTAAATCATCGGGAATCACGCCAATCTGTTGACGGGTGTGATCTACAAAACCAGCAACAACGTCGTGACAAAATCGGTCGCTTATCAGTACGATGCCCTCGGGCGTCGCATTGGCAAGAGTGTGGACGACAACGGGAACGGAACCGTGGACCGACGTGAATCCTACATCTATGACGGAGCAGGACTTTTGCCGTCCGTCTCCCCAACCGGGGGAGAAGGTGGCCGCAGGGCAAGTTTTTCCAGCGATTGTCCTCAATCGCTTTGTGTTAGCTTTGAAAGAAACGGCTGAGGACAGCCGTTCTACACAGGGTAGCACGTACGAAGTGCGTGTGCCGCAGGCGCCGGAAGCCGAAGTGTGTATGCGGTGTTGCCGAGATCTGGTGCATTGAAACCACCGTGATTTGCCCAGGGCTTCCGGCCGCTGCGGGTCACAGGCTTTGCCTGTGCTACCCCGTTGCGTTGAGCAGGTTTGAGTGTAGTGCGGTTTGGCACAA
>JAEUII010000264.1 GCA_016795145.1 Planctomycetaceae bacterium | reverse complement strand
AAGCTTCTTGCCCTCCGGATAGATCGCCCCGGCAGCAATCCACTGACGAATGATCTCGATCTCCGAATCCGCCAGGCGGCGCGAATGTCCATTACGCTCGGGCGGCATCTCACCCGCATTGATCTTCTGGAACAGCAAACTCTGATCGGGTGAACCAGGAACGATCACCTTTCCGCTGTCTCCCCCTGCAAGCATCGCTGCAGCCGTATCGATCGCAAAATTGACAGAGGGATTGACCGACTGATGGCATTCCAGGCACCGCTTCGTCAGGAGCGGTCCGACCGTCGTTTCAAAGTCCGGATCAGCCGCGTTTACCAGACGGCCAAAAGGTGTGACAGCGACCAGGAGGATCAGAATCCATCGCATTGGACAGACCTCATTATCCAACGCGCTACGAAGGGATCGTGCTGCGTTGAACAGGCATAGGTGGGATGAGAAGCAATCGGATCCTAGCCGGTCCGAAATCATCCTGCACGCACGAACCACCGACGCACAACGAGTGCGCATGAAAAAAGGCCAGCGATTGCTCGCTGGCCTTCATGATTCAATCGTCGGTCGCGTGACTTATTCTTCTGCAACGAACGGCAGCAGACCGATGAAACGTGCTCGCAGGACCGCCTTACGAACTGCTCGCTGGAACAGAGCAGACGTTCCAGTACGACGACGAGGAAGAATTCGGCCTTCCCGGTCAATCAGCGTTCGGAGGGTTTTCAGGTCCTTGTAGTCCACATAAACCGGACGTGGAACGACACCTCCACCGGTGAACTGACAGCTCATCTTTTTCTTCTTCAGACGAGCACGACGCTTACGAAGCTTCTTCAGATCTGCGCGAGAAATTGTTGCCATGAAACGACTTACAACCTTTTTGAATACCAAAACAGCGGGCTGAAAACCCCGTCAAGTCCAGCAAATCGAATGAAACGCAGGACCGCCCGACGGACTGAATGAACCATTCAGCGGGGAAAACCAAGACGCGGAGTGTAATTCGTCAAAACTCGAACCACAACACAATACCTTCTTTTCGCAGATTTTCAGATTGGACAGAACTTTCACCCCGGCGGATCCGAACCGCGTTCGGCTCAAACACCAAGGTGCCAAAACACCAAGGTGCCATGCACCTCGTGTCTTAAATTCATCTGAAATAACCACTTACGGCGCCTGCTTGCGCACTGGTGCCGGCCAACTGCGGTACAAGTCTTCTTCTCTTGACCTCAAATGCGGAGACGCCTGAATTACGCAGGCTGCCTGGACAACCATCTGTTTTTGGGTCCTTGAGTTTTCCGTTTTCGGGCGGTAGAGTTTTCCGGCAGATCCGGTTTGCGATTCGTCGTTGCATTAGGCGACTGATGGGTGGTTTCCGGTAACTCGCAGGTGAAAATGGATTTTCCACGACCTGCAGATGACGCTGGGTGTCAGTTCGATTGAAGAACTTACCGCGTCGTTGATCAATTCTGTTGTGATTCAAGGAGGAACCACAGATGAACCGCATCAACCTACGCCTGTTTCAGCCAGCGGATTCCGCGCCGGAATCTGTGCCAATGACGCAAGTCCCGGATGTCTTCGAAGACATCATACCCATTGAGCGTGCTCGTCGGTCTGTAATCCTGAGCGGTCGCTTTATGCCAGCAGTGGATCGGGCAAAGCTGATTCATCGAAACAGTGAGTGTCCGGAATGTCACAAGCACGACATTGAGCCGCTTGAGCTGGACGATGCCATGGTCAGTTCTCGCAGTCGCCTGCCAATTCCGGGCACAGCGACGATTATCGGTTTCCACTGCAACGACTGTGGTACCGAATGGCCTGTCTACGAATTGACTCGCCGCAGCGTGTAACCCGACGCACCAGACAAGCTCAGGACGCCACTGAATCGCTGGGTTTGAACGACGGTCTTGAAACACAGGCCGTCGAAGCGCTTTGTAGGTTCACGATCAGGGGTTACCAAACGTCTTCGACAGTTCCGTCAGCTGCGTGTACCAGGCGACCAACTCCTGCCCATTCAGGCGGTTGTTGCAGGATTCGGAGCCAAACATGTGCTCCGCGGGCGATCCCTTCGAAAGAAAGGTGGCTGCCCAGATCGTCATCGGCTGAATAGCGTTCAGCCTGCCAGAAAGTTGCAGGCGGCAAATCGAAGGCTGCGCAAACTTTCGCGATATCGATATGAAGCCCAGATGGTACATGCTTACCGTCTGCTGCACCTCCGAACACCTCGGATCTCGACACAAACAGCGAGATCTCCCAGATGCTCTCTTCTTCATCGAAGAAGAAATGGCAACCAATCGGCGCGGTCACGGAACGATCCACGATTCCACGAATGGCATCGTTGACGAACCAGCGAATCCAGGCCGGTGGATTGGTATTGGAGGAAGGAGTTGAAGTCATTTCAGAGGGAAACGCCAGCCTGGCGTTCAGAGTAATTGGCCCGAGCCGGGTCAGCAGCGGTCCGCTGATCGGTCGAGATAACTCCCTAAGCAACAACTGCGCCAACCCTGGGTGATGAGAATTTGCGCCGCATTTCCGCAACATTTTCTGTGGGGCGGCAACATGCTGTCAGTTTCGCTTAACTGAGGCATTTGCAGAATGCTAAGAGATTGAAACGCGAAGGAATTGACTTGGTTCAACGGTCGTGATTCGATGCCGTTCCACCGTTGTTCAGGAGCGGTGAGCCCATTCACGGGAACCTATGGAACACAATGATGTCTGAGAACGACCGCACATTTGTGCCGTCCGAAGGATCCGACTTCGACAAGCCAACCCTGCTGTCAACCGAATCCGGCGCACAGGTTTCACAGCAGGACGCCAGCGTCCATGAATTGAACATCCCTGGCTACGACGTCATTGAAGAAATTGCACGGGGTGGAATGGGTCGGATTCTCCGTGCTTTTGACCTTACGCTTGAGCGTGAAGTGGCTCTCAAGATTCTTCTGGCCGGTGCCCCTGCATCCCGGTTTATTCGTGAATCAAAGATCACGGCTCGCCTCAATCATCCCGGCATTCCTCCGATCCACGCAATGGGGACACTCGATTCCGGGGAGTCGTATCTGGCGATGAGGCTGGTTGTCGGTCACACGATGGCCAAAGAAATGGAGTCTGAAAAAAGCAGTCTGTTGGAGACCTTCTATCAGGTTTGTCATGCCGTCGGGTACGCACACAGCAGGGGCATTATTCATCGTGATCTGAAACCGGCGAATGTGATGGTCGGTGAATTCGGCGAAGTGCAGGTCATGGACTGGGGCCTTGCTCGCGACCTGTCAGACACCGATCCAGAAGATCTGTCACCAGTCGAATCAGGTTCTGCATCGAACACTGTCGTCGCGCCGAATCTGGCAGGCTCGTCGGTGGATTCGAAGTCTTCAGGCATCAGGCGAACCGCACAAAGCTCCGCCAGAGATGTCACGGTCCTTGGAAGCGTTATGGGCACTCCGTCGTACATGGCCCCCGAACAAGCTCGTGGAGAGCCGGCGGATCAGCGAGCCGACGTGTTCGCCCTCGGAGCGATGCTGTGCGAAATTCTGACTGGCTCACCGCCGTTTGTCGGAACCAATGCAGTGGGCCTGATCCAGCAGGCAGCGGCAGGAAAACTTGGCGACGCCATACAGAGGCTTGACGCTTCTTCGGCTGACAAAGACCTCGTCGATCTCTGCAAAGCCTGCCTGTCACCGGAACGCGACCAACGGCCAAAGAATGCGGGGGAGATCCAG
>JAEUII010000176.1 GCA_016795145.1 Planctomycetaceae bacterium | reverse complement strand
ACTCTGCCGTCCGGTGTGACGGTTCCGAACGCCATCAACACACTTCGAACAATCCCCGGCGTACGCTACGCCGAACCTGACTGGATTGGTGAATGGACGGCGACTCCCAATGATCCAAATTTCAACCGTCAATGGGGACTGAGAAACATTGGGCAGGTGGTCAATGGGACAGCAGGAACCTTTGACGCTGACATTGATGCGACCAACGCGTGGGACCAGTCGACCGGTTCCAGTACCGTGATTGCAGCGATCGTGGACAGCGGCGTGGACGTGCTGCATCCTGACCTGGTCGCCAATATGTGGGTCAACTCGGCGGAGATCGCCGGAAACGGTGTCGATGATGACGGCAACGGATTCATCGACGACATCAATGGTTACGACTTCGGGTCAGGCGATGCGAACCCGATGGACTTCGTGGGCCACGGGACCCATGTGGCCGGGATTGTTGGAGCAGTCGGAAATAACGGCATCGGTGTTTCCGGAGTGAACTGGGATGTTTCGCTCATGGCACTGAAGATTGGAACGGATCATGGCGGTCCAACCACTGCTGGAGCGATTGGAGCGATCAACTATGCCGTAGCAATGGGTGCAACGGTTTCCAATCACAGTTACACAGTGGTACCAACCCAGGCGCTTGATGATGCGATCACGAATGCTCAGGCAAACAATCACATTGTGGTAGTGGCCGCCGGAAACTCTGCATCAAATAACGATGCGCTCCCCGTCTATCCGGCCAACTATCCTCAGGACAACATCATTGCGGTTGCTGCAACGGACTCTCGAGACAACATCGCGAACTTCTCCAGCTATGGATTGACGACTGTCGACATCGGCGCTCCTGGTGTCGACATCTACAGCACGGTGCCGACAGCGGGTTCGGACTTCTACCCAACGCCAAACTATGAGTTCAGCGACGGGACCTCGATGGCGTCCCCAATGGTGACGGGAGCCGTTGCACTTCTTCGCAGTTATGCTCCGAACCTGCCGTATGCTCAGATCATCAGTGCGCTTTATCAGGGCGCTGACCCGCTGCCCAGTCTTTCAGGACGTGTTGCGACAGGTGCTCGCCTGAATGTGGCCAACGCCCTTGCACAACTGCAGGTTGCCACCATTTCCCTGTCCCGCACCACAGTGCGAGAAGATGACGGACCGGGGGCAGCCGTACTGACGGTCCGAAAATCGAATTTTCCAACGAATCAGGCGCTAACCGTCGACATTCTGATCAGTGACCTGACAGAAGCGGACATCCCGGCTCTTGGGGGATCAACGACCGTAACAATTCCAGCGGGACAGACGCAGACCACATTGTTTGTCTCTGCCATTGACGACACCCTGCTGGACGGTACTCAAACCGTTATTTTCGATCTGCAGTACCAGGGCAACAGTGTGAACACACTTGCTCTGCAGGTGACTGACGCAGAGCAGATCACAGTTGTGGCCAACCCAACGACAGTCGTTGAGAACGCGGGGCCGAATGCCGGAACCCTGACTATCTCACGAACAAATACAGACGTGTTCGCACCGTCACGAGTTGTTGTGGCTGGCAATGAACTGCGATTCTTTGACAGAACCGGAGTCCAGACGGGAACCGCGGTCACGGTTCCCTGGCCGACCGGCCCGCGCCCGGGGTCGCAACTTGTTCGAGATGTGACAATTATGGAGGACGGTCGTATCGCCGTCTTCAACGGGACGTCGTTGGTTTACATCTCAATCTATAATCCATCTTCGCAAACCTGGACTCACCGCTTCATCAGTGGGGCAACGGCTTCTTCAGGCGACAATACCACTGGTGGGATCACAACCACTGGGAACTATGTCTTCATCAGCGACCTGGAGACATCCAGTGGCGACCAGTATGGACTGGTTCGGCTGGATGTTGTGACAAATACGGTGACCCGCTTTGGCACAAAGTCATTCGGCAACCGACTGTTCGCAACGACCTGGCCAGAATCGGACATTCGCGAAATCGACCCGACGACAGGGACAGTGCTGAAGACGTTTGCGTCGCCCGGTGCGTCCGGTGGCGATGCGGGCCTCGCGTTTGATGGCACGTATGTGTGGTACATCAATGAAGGCAGTGACCAGCTGTATAAGATTGACGCAGAGACCGGCTCCGTTGTTGACTCTTATAATGTCGGGACGGTGAACAACTCTGGATTCGAAGGACTGGCCTACATGAATGGGCTGGTCTATCTGCTTGATCCATTTATCGCCGACCAGATTGTCGTCTTCGACCCCGTGTTGCGAACGACAGTGAAGCGCATATTCCTGAATCTGGACCTGTCGGGAGGACTCGCACCGAATCCGGCAAGGAACTCACTCTATGTGACAGCAACGTTCTCTGACACAATTTATGAAGTCAGCGCACTGGACGGGGTGATCCTTCGCCAGTTTGCTTCTGGCGAATACTGGGATGCCGGACTGGCGACGGTCGGCGATAAGCTCTATGTCGGTACCCAGAGTGGCGCGAACACCCCGCTTCGCATTTTCACACTTGATGGCGTCTTCACGGGAACGATTCCATGGAATAACTTCTTTGGAGCTTATTCTCTCGGTGGGGACGGAATCGAGGGACTTGTCACGACATCGTATCGCTATCGCGACGTTGTGGCCGGACTCGATGGATTTGTCTACGCACTGGATGTCAACGGAACCACGCTTGCCAAGTTTGATGCGGGGACATTGGCCCCAATCAGCTTCCTGACGCTGGAAGAAGCAGCAACCAGCTTTTCTGTTGACTCGCAGGGCGTGGTCTGGGGCACGAATGCTGCCGGAGATGTTCTGGAATTCAATGCGAACGGAAAAGTTGCGAATCGTTTGGCGACCGGACTGGGCCTTCTGGCTGACATCGAAGTCAACATCTCGGGCGACATCATCGTTGGGTCATCCAATGGTTCCGTCGCTTATGTTGCTGCGGATCTGTCAAGCTTTGTGACCTTTGGTTCCGGAGCGGCGACACCCGCATTCGGGGCATTTGGTGAACACGTTTCGAAGAATCGCGGGCAATTGGTGGTCACACTGACCAATTCCGACACGACGGAGTTGTCGTTTGCAGCGTCTGTGATCATTCCGGAAGGCCAGCAGACTGTCGTGATCCCATTCGATGCGGTTGACGACAATTTCCGCGATGGCCAGCAGACTGTGACCATTACGGGATCAGCGGCAGGCTATGAAGACGGTGTGGAAACAGTAAATGTCGCCGACTTCGAAGGAGTCGTTGTTGATATCGTCGAGACAGCGGTTTCAGAGAACGCTGGGCCAAAATCGTCGCTGATCAACGTGTATCGAACTGATATTGAAGGGCCATATAACTACGTAACGACTCAGGACTTTAAGAATACTGGCACCACGTATATCCCAGATCGTGGGACCATCGTTTCTGCAATCACAGTGCCGTCTCAGATTTCATGGTTGCTGGACGTGGATGTCACGGTCAGCTTCCAGCATACCTGGATCCCCGACCTTGATGTGTACCTGATCAGTCCTTCGGGAACGCGAGTTGAGTTGTTCACAGACCTGTCATCGAACTCACCACTGATTACCAACGCGATCCTGGATGACAGCGGCACGACTTCAATTCGGTCTGGCTCAGCACCTTTCACCGGTCGATATATGCCGGAGTCACGTCTGGATGCTCTGTATCATGAACAGACGGCGGGAACCTGGTATCTGGAAGTGACGGATGACAACACATTTGACGTTGGGGCACTTCTTGGCTGGTCGCTTACTCTCAAGACCGAGGGCCTAGCAGCCGCAGCGGTCGTGGTGACGACATCCGATACTTCTGAGGCACTGCTGGATGGTTCAAACCAGCAGGTCCTGATTATTCCTGCCAACCAGTCGCACGTTTCTCTGTGGCTGGACAGTGTTGACGATACCATTCTGGACGGTACGCAGGTTGTTACCGTCGAGATTGTGAGTTCCGATACTCCGAACCTCGACCTTGGGTCTGATACAGTCTCTGTCACAGACTACGAGACGATTGTCTTTTCTGTGAACGGCACCAATGTGTCGGAGGCGGCCGGAACCGGTGCACTTACTGGCACCATCACGCGGCTGAATACCGACTGGAATCTGCCCTACACTGTCACTCTGGTCAACGGCGACACAAGTGAACTGAATGTTCCGGCAACAGTGACGATTCCGGCTGGCGCAGGCTCGGTCGACTTCCCAATCGATGCTGTCGATGATGCAGTCATTGATGGGACGCAGACAGTGTCACTGACAATTGTTGCCCCGGAATACGTCGGAACAAAGAGTGTGTCGATTGACGTGACGGACCTGGAACCCAGCCTCCAGCTGTCGGCGTCCAATAATACAATCGCAGAGAACTCAGGAAGCCTTGAGATCACAGTGCGACGACTGGCTCAGGTAGACATCAGCCAGCCGCTGACGGTGAATCTTGCGGTGAGCAGTGTAACGCCCGGATCTGTTGCCCTCTCGGTCCCGGCAACGGTCACAATTCCAGGCGGAGCAGACACGGTCACCTTCGTGGTCACGGTGCTCGACGACGCACTCCTCGATGGAACTCAGATCACTCGAATTACGGCGAGCCAGGTCAATGTCATCTCAGGTTTGCTGGATATCAACATCACCGATGTTGAAACAGT
>JAEUII010000165.1 GCA_016795145.1 Planctomycetaceae bacterium | reverse complement strand
ACACGTCAATGGCAACAGGTTCGGCAAATGAATCTCGCAATTCGCTTCCTCCTGACACTCGCGATCCTGTTGGTGCTGTCGCATGAGGGTTCGGCCCAAGGGCGATACGGACATTCGATGCCCAGCGGTCCCGGAAACGTGTCTCAAGGTTATGCCGGTGATTATGCCGCGACGTTCCAGGAGACCAACGAGACATTACCGCAGTTTTGGAATTCGCCTGCCGGACCAATTTCCCGTCAATCAAATGGGACACCGGCTTTTGTGAAGCTGAATTCAGACCTGTCTATTCCGATGTTGAACTTCACGAATCGGCAGACCGACAAAGAGATCCTGCTGATGCTTCCCGAACCTGGAGCGAATGATGCTCCTTCGCTGACTGTGGGGGCTCAGTTTCGAGCTTCCGCGATGGTCGCTCACACGAATACTACGAACAAGTTCTCTTATCTTGGACGATTTCCAACGGACTTCGTCGGCAACACCGCAACCGATGCGCGACTGCTGCAGGCGAATCAGATGATAGCCGGGCATCTGACACCCTGGGCGCACGGTTACATGGAAACGCTCTTCTCTGACGTTTTCACTTTCCCTGCATTCAACCAGGGCAGTTTTCAGATGCGGCAGGCCTATGTGACGTTCGGCAATCTGGAAGAGTCACCATGGTATGCCTTCATCGGGAAGAAGAACGTCAACTTCGGCGATATGGGCACACTCAATCCGTTTTCCCAGGCGATGACCTGGCACTATTTCGCACCCCTGGCAGAAGGTGTCGGAGCTGGTTACGCGCAGGATGGTTTTCAGGCGTCAGTGACCGCTCTGAACGGCAGCCGGGGAATTCGAGTCGCGGATTCGGAAGAGAAAGGCCACATCAACAACTTTGCTGCCAATATGCGTTATGAAGTGCCGCTGGTGAACGACGGTGTCTGGGCGATCGGTGGCGGCTACCTTCACGGAACCATTTACGATGGATCAGTGGCAGAACATACCAACCCAGCGATCTTCGGGCCTCGCAACGGTGCCTGGGATGCCAACACCATGCTTCGCCTTGGCTCGTGGCAGTTTGAAGGTGAGATCGTACGGACCATCAACGACTGGCCAGTCACCAATGCGGAAGTCCTTGCCTGGCGCACGGAAATGGCTTACGACCTTCAGATGAATGATCGACCATTTCGAGTATCTGCGGGATGGAGCGAAGGACTTCAGGGACCTGCGGGGACCGAGTTTGAGTTCAACCGACAATTGGTCCTGGGACTTCGATATGATCCTCATCCCAATGTGATGCTGTCGTTCGAATATGTACGCAGCCTCGGCTTTGCACCACTCATCAACATCACAACGGTTAGCGACAGAGATGTGGTGCAGGATTCGTTTGTTCTGGGGGTAGTGCTGGCGATTTGATCGCACACCACTGTCGAAGATTGGGTCAGACAGGGGTGACCTACAGTAGGTGCCTCTTGCTGAGCGGCACTTTGCGGCGGTGGGGGAATGACTAATGATTATTGGAGATTGAAAAGTGCAAAATGATCTGGGACGTCTGCGTTACCACTTTGCATTTTTCATTACTCAATCTGCAATAATCCTAAGTCGGCCAGCGGAGTGAATTTTCACCGCCGCTGCCGACTTGCTGTCGTTCTGTTACTTCAATTGTCCAGCCGCATCAGCGGCCCGCGAACTGAAGCAGTTCTACCGAAGTTCGCTTGCCGGCCTGCATGCTGCCGCCGCCGATAATCAGGATCTTTCCGTCGGCCGTTGTGAGCTGACGATGGAAGAATCGAGACTCCGCGATCTGCCCCGCGTAGTCCCATCCCGATCCATCTTCTCGAAGCGTTTGTACGGCACCCGACATGCTCGTCACAACCAGTCGCCCGTTCGCACTGAAGCATGACGTTCCGAATCCTTCCATGCCGGATCCCAGAATGGCTGACGCGTCGGACCAAGTCTGTGTCGCCGGGTCGAACACGCTGACAGCCATCGTGATCTCGTCGGAGTCCGTCATGCCGCCGATCACATAGAGTTTACCCTTGTTCTCCGCCAGACTGACGGCTCGACGAGTAAACCCTGGAGCTGGCAGTTCGGTCCATTTCAGTTCAGGCTGAGTCAGATCGCAGCACAGTGCGGTCGTGTGCCATGTCGTGTCGGGCCCCTGCATGTTCCAGCCGCCAACCACATAGAGCTTCCCGTTAATGACCGCGGCATCGTGAGATGATCGGCCTGAGGGCATCGCAGGAAGATCGGTCCAGGCACCTGTCGACGGATCGAAACACGCAAAGCTGTCCTGTGACCAGAGACTCTGGTCTTCGTCTTCTTTGTTCTTTGCCATGAAGCCGCCGACGCGGTAGAGCTTGCCGCCGAATTCGACCATGGCCAGTCCTGTCAGGCGAGGACCGCCTGCCAGCTTTTCCCAGCCGGCGGATTCATTCTTCAAAGACAGTCGCTGGAGATCTCCCGACTGACCTTCCGCGAAATAATGATGAGCACCTCCCACCTGACCACCGTAGACGTAAACAAAGTCACCGGCGATTGCGGCACCAAAGCTGGTTGTGCCGGCTGGAAGTGGAGCGAGTTTGTGGGCGATCGTCTGTACGGCTGGCAACGTGACGGGAAGTGTGAGGGTCGAGTAAGTGCGGACGGAATCGAACTTCTTTCCATCCACTTCACCGCTTGCTGTCTCTGCAAACTTTGCACGCACTGAAAGCAGACCGTTGGCTTTAGGCTCCAGTGTGACCTGTCCCTTCGCGTCGGTCTTCAGTGTCTCTTCAGCGCCGCATCCGAGGCTTGCGACTTCCAGGCCTTCTGTGGCATGGCCGTTTACGGAAACCGTCAGCACCAGTTTCGAACCATTCCAGTGCGGAGTAATCTCAACGGGCAGATGTTCTGTGTCCTTCGCGGCCTTCCAGTCACCCGGGAGAGGCGACATGTAGGTCTTTGCGAGGTACTTCAGCTGAAACGTGGCGTCTCCTTTGGTGACCACTCCGTAGTCGCAGGAGACGAGAACCGACTGAGCCTTGTCGGTGAAGGTGCCGGACAGAGAGTCGCCCTGAAGAGTCAGAGCAATCTCCTGAGACACCAGGCTTCGGCCTTCACCTGGCACGCGTTCCCAGGCCTTCGCTCCCGCAATCTTCTTCAGGAGTTCTGGTTCAACAGATTCTCCAGACTCCGAAAACCGAAGCTCAATGCGGTCACCATTTCGGACGACCCAGACAAAATGAGCCTGAGCCACTGATGTGAGTGCAAACAACATCGCCATCGCAATGAAAATAAAACGCTGGCACTTCATGAAATACTCCCATGGAATGAAACTGTCGCCTCAGGACTTTGAGGACTGACAAGGATGAATGTGAGACCGTTTGTGATTGGATGCCGGACGACTTCAGCGAGCCTTCGATCGAAGTTCGAATCTCAATGGAGGACTCGGCGCGTCAGAAATCTCAGCCGTCAATGTGGACGCAGAATTGTACATGGCTGGAATGGCATTCTTTGGCAGTGGCGAGCGACCAGTCTTCGTCATCTTTGCCGCGAAGGCCTTCTCATCATCAATGTCAAACTCAGGGTGGGGAACGGAGTCTATCTCAACTCGATGCATTCCGGCTACCGGACCATTTTGCATTGTGAAACGAAACTCACCGTTGAGGATCTCTGTCATGGCTCCAGGTCCGACGGGCGGCTTTTCGGAGCTATTCGAGGAAGATGGTCCAATGAGCGGAATCAGTCGAATAACGCCGTTCTGAAGAGGTTGATTGTCGAGTGTGACAAAACCGCTCACCGCATGCCGAGTTGGTCCTTCTGAACCGGAGCACCCATTGAGCAGGATCACGACGAGTGACAAGAGACTCCATAGAGCGCGGCTTCGGATGGCCCGATTGGCAGTGTGTCGATTCACCGACGCCTCGCAACCCGAAACGTCAGTGAGGGATATTGAAACCAGCGGGGTATCCACAGCGATCCCTTGCTGACGCGGCGGGTTGGGATCAGTTAACAGTGTGTTAGAATTCACAGATCACCTCCCCGCCGGATCGAGTACCAGCGGAGTCCAGCAGCTGCTGGCTGATGTTCTCACTGACAAATCGCACGGATCCGTCCACAAGGGCGAACTGTGATCCCCCGATGTGCTCGCTTCGAAATCGCGACAGCACGGAGGCTCCACCTGATTTGGGATTGAATGGCGTCATCGTCGTGAACGCGGTTGCCAGCGGATAGGGCGACGACCAATACGTGAACCCCCATCGAACCTGTCCGGAACAAGGACCGGACGTGAAGATGTAGTCGGGAATATTCCATGCGGCTTCTCCGACAAGCAGAGTATTCGAAGTGCCGTCGGTGATATCTCGCATCGACGTTCTTCCGGACGCCGGATTGACGATCGCACCGTTATGAGGATTGCCAGTGGCCAGCATTCCCCACGGATCTCCGCTTCCTGTGCAGACCGCGTAGGTTCCCGGTGCTCGATTGTTGGCGTCGCAGTTCGAGATGGGAATGTTGCGTCGAAGTGGAGCTGATGGGCAAAGGTATGTCGGGATCTTTTGCTGCACTGCCGCCATGTTGACGGGATCACTGTTGCCCAGTGAGGAATCATAAAGAGCGTACGTCGGTGACTGCTCCAGATACGGCAGGATCGCCACAAAGATACTGGCACGAGCTAACGTTCCGGTGCCTCCGACTTCAGAATTTGGAAACATGCTGCTGGTGTCATGATAGTTGTGAATCGCGAGCGCGATCTGCTTCAGATTGTTTTTGCACTGAGTCCTCCGCGCCGCCTCGCGAGCCTGCTGGACGGCGGGTAAAAGAAGTGAAACAAGAATCGCGATGATCGCGATTACAACGAGCAATTCGATCAACGTAAAACCACGGAGCAACGATCGACGAGACATAGCCAAGTCCTCACAAGAGCCGTGCCGCAAATGCCCGAGAAGGCGAAGATTGCGTGGCACAGCGAACCAGAGAGCCCCGGCTCAACATGCGGCCGGGAACACAGGAGGCTGATCGTGGCTGGCTGCCTAACGACTGGGTGGCTGGCTAAAGAATCAGCAGAGCCTCGATAGAAACTGAGACTCAGTCTCAGCAATTTAGTGAGCCAGTCTCCGTTTGCAAGTGATGGTTCCTGAATTCCTCAAATTCTGGGAACGCACAAAGCGTTCGGACTGGGTAGCACAGGCGCCGCCTGTGTCGCGCAGCGACCGGAAGCACAAGTGAAGGCGAGCAAAATACGGTTGAGCCTCATCCCGCATTACCACATTCACCCATCGGCTTCCGGCGCCTTCGGCACACGCACTTCGTACGTGCTACCCGTTCCTGTTGCACATTGTCGGCGACACAAAACACCGGGGAGCACAGGCACAGCCTGTGACGCGCAGCGGCCGGATGCACAGATTAAGTCGAACAAAATACGGTTGAGCCACGTCCCGTAATACCACATTCACGCATCAGCTTCCGGCGCCTTCGGCGCACGCACTTCGTACGTGCTACCCATGCGTTTGCGCTTCATGAGCGCTGGGTAGTGCAGAAGCCGGATTCCACCGGGGTGAACCCGGTGGGGGACGTTTGGCGGCGGCGAACAGGATTTAGTCGCGGATGCAGTAGACGTGACTGCCGACTCGGACCAGCAGGCTGCCGCTCACGGCTGCGACGCCGTATTGAGTTGGGCCGGAGAACATGGCATTTGCCTGCTTCCGTTCGGCACTCGTGTCATCGACTTTGGGGGCCCCATTGTCGGACGGAGGTGTGTCGGCGGGCCAAAGCTCGTTGGTGGCGAGCACTTTGAATTCTGGTCCCGCAGCGAGAACCGTCGTCACACCTTCTTTGCCAAAGAAGTAAATTCGATCGCCCACAGGAATCGGTGTGGCCCAGCAGGATTGCTTCGCTCGCTGAGCATACTTCTGCTCCCCAGTCGCGACATCGATGCAGTACACAACACCAACGCGGTTCACCCAGTATGCAAGCCCCTGATGGACAAACGGCGAAGCCCATGATGGCGTTGCTTCGCTGCTCATCCAGGCCTTTTCGACCTTCCATGCGTCGCCGACTTTGGTGACTTTCACAAGTGCGTTGGAAGTCTTTGCTCCTTCAGCGTTCTCTCCAGAGCGTCCTGGCGATGCTGCGACCAGAAATTGGTTCGGTCCGGCTGGCAGTGGAGTCGTCGCGGTGTTGCCATTGATCTCGCTGGTCGTCCAGAGCAGTTTGCCGCTGGCGGGATCATAGCCGTCGATCGTTCCCGCGGAGCTGACAACAACCTGAGGCTGGCCTTCGATGGTCAACAGGGCCGGGCTGCTCCAGCTGGTGCGTGCCGTCCGGTCTGTCTTCCAAAGTATCTTGCCGTCTGCTTTGTTGAAGGCGACAAGGTACGATGGTCCTTCGTCGTCCACCAGAACGATCACAGACGACTCTGTCTGAACTGGTGAGCCGCTGAGGCCAAACTTGTTCACGAACTTGCTGTATTCTTTCGACAGTGATTTGGTCCAGGCTTCTTTACCATCGTGAGTCAGCGCGACAAGGTCGCCACATTCGAAGAATGCGAAGACATGGTTGGCGTCAACAACCGGTGTCGGAGCTGCTCGACTGATGTAGACGCTATTTGGATCCGGAGACGTTGAGGCGTGCTTGTGATCCCACAGAATCGAGCCGTCCTTCAGTGACAGACACAGAGTATGGCAAGTCTCCTTGTTGTCGCCTTCAACCGTCGTCACAAAGACCTTTTCGCCCCAGATCACTGGACTGCTCTGTCCATGACCCGGCAGCGACGCGTCCCATGCGATGTTGTCCGTGGGAGACCAGGTCAAAGGAATGGACGCGGCATCAATCGGCGTTGCACCGGCACCAAGAAACGCGGGCCATGCTGGTGGATCCGCCAGCAGAAGAGACGTCGCCACGAAAACAAACGACAACATGTGTGAACTCCAGAATGTGAACGCAAACAGCGGTGGTCGCGGAGTATACCGGTCCGCGTGAAACTCCGCATGTGTTGATGCCTTCGAACCACGTTGCATCAATTGGAAATCCGCCGGCTGGCCTTCAGGCCTGGGTTTCGTTCGACGAAAAAACCTGACCAATTGCAGTTGTGTCTCGGTTTCGATAACAAGACGTTCACCATCGCAGGCGTCACTTCCCGAAGAACGACCTGCGACTTTCTTGCCGCGCACTTTTGATGACTGTGCCTGCCCTATGAAATGCAACGCATCTCCTGAGAAGAGTCGCGAATCGCAGCTCACAGATCGACGAGCAACGCTTGATTCAGACACACGTTCCCGACCGTCCAAACGACATCGAAGATGTCCAGCAACGATCATCCTGTCGCTCATTTTCGTCAATCTTTGTTCGCCGTTAAACGCTGGCGACACACAGGTCTCCATCAAGGATCATCGGTGGCTCATCAATGGCGTGCCCGTGAATGAGGGTTCATCGTGCGAAGGGCTGCTGATGAACGCGCGGATGGTGAATGCCACCTTCGAAGACACGGCTCGCGCGGATTTCGACCCCGACGCGAACACGACGGAACTGATCACTGCCCTGCCCGACTATCAACTGCATGGAGTCAACGCGATCACGCAGTGTCTTCAGGGAGGAATGCCGGGATATGAAGGGGCTCGAAATTCTGCCTTCGAACCGGATGGTACTCTTCGCCCTCGCTACCTTCAGCGAGTCGAACGAGTGATCAAGGCGTGCGATGAACTCAACATGGTTGTTATTCTTGGACTGTATTACCAACGGCAGTCGGCAGTTCTGAAAGATGAGGCAGCCGTCCGAGCGGGAGTCGTGAATGCAGTTCGCTGGGTGAAGGACCAGGGTTTCACGAATGTCGTGATCGAGATCGCGAACGAGTATCCTCATGGAGGATTCGTTCATGATGTGATTCGATCTGCTGACGGTCAGGCTTCACTGCTAAGGCTGGCAAAGCAGACAGCTCCGGATCTTCTGGTGACCGCCAGCGGTTATGGGGATGGCAAGATTGATGCGAAGGTTGCGGACGCTTGTGATTTTCTGACGCCGCACTGGAACGGCACGCCCGTCGAGAAGATTCCGGAACGGCTGGAGCGACTTCAGAAGTTTGGGAAGCCGATCGTCTGCAACGAAGACGACCGCATCGGTGAGCAGGCTGTAGCGGCGTTGAAAGCGACGGTGCTGCACGGCGCAGGCTATGGCCTGATGCTGAAGGATCATAATCAGAAGTTCCCATTTCAATTCCACGGTTCCGCCGATGATGCGCTGTTCTACGCTGCCCTGCGTGAGATGACGACGTATTTTCCTTCGCCCGAATCCGAAGGCGGCTGGCGTCTTGCTCTGACAGGCCCACAGATCGAAACTCAGTGCGGCATGGATCCCGGAAAGCTGCAGCAGTTGCGCGGGTGGCTTCTTCAGTCGGATGATCGTCCTTTCGCTGCGGTCGTGATTCGTCATGGGCGAATCGCTTTGCAGGTAGAACGAGGGAATAGTGCTGTCTCGGATTCTCGCCGAGTTGCATCAGTTTCGAAAGCCATTTGCGCAACGGTGCTGGCTATTGCCTCGGAGAAAAGCCAGCGCGGCGAGACTCCTCGAAAGATGACCTTTGATGATCCGGCTTTCGAGTTCATTCCCTGGGCGCAGCCGTTGAGTGATCCACGAAAAGCAAAGATCACCGTCCGGCAATTGCTCAATCACACTTCCGGAATTTGTCCTGAATCACTTGGCGCGAAGAATGACGGACCGTGGGACTATGTTCTTGGACTCAGCGGTGACGACAGAACTTCACAGCTGGCTTTTGATCCAGGCACAGCATGCGGCTATTCGACTCACGCCTTCGCCCATGCGGCGCTTGTGTGTGAAACGGTGACGGGCAAGCCTTATGAAGAATTTGCTCAGGAGAATCTGTTTCTGCCACTGGGGATTGAACATGTCTGGTTCCAGTATTACGAAGGTGGCAATGTGGGACGAAAAGCATCGCATGGTCTCGGTATGCCCGCCCGCGCGCTGGCTCGAATTGGTTACTGCATGCTTCAGAACGGACGCTGGAAAGATCGGCAGGTCATTCCGGAATGGTTCGTGCAGCAAACAGGGGTACCATCGCACACTGTGAAGACTCCTGAACTTCGCTGGAAGCTGAACCCGGAAGTCTTCACGCTGGGATGGGAACTTCCGGCGAAGCACTTCGCGGACCGTGGCAAGCGTATCCAGGGCATCCCCGTTGATGCTCGCTACAAGCCCGGCAGCGGAGGTCAGTTAATTGCATTCGTGCCAAGCCTCGATCTCGTGATCGCCCGCCAAACCGGCGGCAGCGGATCATGGGACTATGAGGAGTTCCTTCGGCGTGCCTGTGAAGCGGTCAGGCAGGAAGCGAAGTGATGCCAGCGATTTGGATTATCAAAAGGTCTCGTGCCGTTACGGGCCGAAAGTCCAACGAATTTCCTCGCCTGGGCCACTCGGGGCCACTCGGCCCAGTTATTTGATTTGCGATAATCTAAGAGTCGGTCATCGATCATAGGTGGTTGTTGCTCCGGCACATACTCGTCTATCCCGGCTACTGCTGGTGCTGGCTCGTTTGCTGAAGCGATGACGCTGGTCTTTGAGGCGTGGTAGTTAGTGGCTCTAGGTGGTATTCGCAATAATGCACTAGAGTTGCTTGCCAAAATCGGTTGGCTTTGGGAGAATCCTCTTGTTGGAGGATGGCCATGAATGTTCCAGCAGTGAGGACGGGAACTTGTCTGAGTGAGACGCAGCACCATGCAGATGCCTCTGGGAATCAAAGCGTATTTGGATTTCGTCTTTAAGAAGATGTTCGGCAGTCCCGAGAATTCGATCGCATTGATCGGCTTGCTGAACGCGATTTTGGATCTCCCTCGGCGGATTACGGATGTGACGATTCTGAATCCGTTCTCGTATCAGGAATTTCAGACCGCGAAGATGGTGGTCCTGGATGTGAAAGCCGCAGACTCCGGCGGACGTTACTTCAACATCGAAATGCAGATTGTCGCTCATGCGAGCCTGTTGCAGCGGCTGGTGTACTATGCGAGCGAGATGTACACGGACCAGTTGAGCGGAGGTGATCAATATGACCAGCTGAATTCGACGATCTCGATTTGCCTGCTGAAAGGCCGATTGTTCGCTGATTCTGACCGACCGCATCACCGATTTCAGATGATGGATGCCGAAAGTCATCGAAAATTGGATAGAGCGATCGAAGTTCACACCGTAGAATTGGCGAAGTTCCCGTACGACGCAACCACGATCTCCATCGCGCCGCCATTGGCACAGTGGTCGTGGCTGATTCTGAATGCTCATCATTATTCATCTGACGAACTCAAACGCCTTTTTCCGGACCTGGCATTTCAAAACGCAATTCGTTGTCTGGAATCCATTTCTTCAGTGACGGAAGACAAAGCGATGCACGACCAACGCGAAAAAGCCGAACGCGACCACAACTGGATGCTGGCAAGTGCTCGACAGCAGGGGCTGGAGCAGGGGCTGGAGCAGGGAATTGAGCAGGGGCTGGAGCAGGGGCTGGAGCAAGGGATCAAACAAGGCACAGTCGCAGGAGCAATTCAGGCACTGCAGCAGGTTTTAGGCGATCCGGTTTCAAGCACTCAGGACTTGTCACATCAAAGCGTCAGCGAATTGCAAACACAGCTCGCGGAACTCCAGACTCGGATTCGATCGCGACTCAAGTGATGCGGTTCTGTATTGATGGTCAGGTCGGCGAATCGAATAAGGCCAAGACCTTCCATCGGGTGGCTTCTATTGAAGTTTCAGCCGCTTGGCGGCGGCCTCAACTTCAGCGTTGAATGGAGCTGTCATGGCTTCCAGCATCTGCACGGAAGAAGCTGGAGCCACTTTGGGATTCCCTGCACCGAATGGGGGTTTGGGATCATATTCCATCATCAGCTGGATTGACTTTGCGTAGTCCTCGTTCTGCAGCTGTGAGGCCAGCGTCAGAGCAAAGTCGATGCCCGCAGTAACTCCTGCCCCGGTAATTCGATTGCGATCCTGGACGACTCGTTCTGAAACCGGAGTTGCTCCGAACTTCTCCAGATGTCGCAGAGCCAGCCAGTGAGAAGTGGCCTTGTAACCCTTGAGCAATCCGGCGGCTCCAAGAATCAGTGACCCGGTACACACACTGGTGACATACTTCGCCTTCGAGCCAACATCACTGATAAAGCCACGAACTTCCGGATCCTCCATTGCGGCCACAGTGCCGTCCGTTCCACCGGGGACGAAGATCATGCCTGGTGTTCTCGGACATTCGTCGAACGTCATTGTGGGTTGGATCGGAATTCCCGTGTCAGACAACAGGACGTCCTTGTTCTTCCAGACCAGTCTGGTCTTGTAACCTGGTCCGAGGAGCGCAAAGACATGCTGTGGCCCGATCAGGTCCAGTGCTGTGAATCGAGGATAAACAAGCATCAGGATCTCGTTCTCGGCGACTTGTGGAACGGCGGCGTTCCGTGCCCGTGGCCCTGTCTCACTGGGATAAGCAAAGGCGGTTCTCTGCCCCGTGGACGTCGCTGCTGCCGCGAGTGCCATGACAGCCGATCGCCGGGTGGTTGAAGCCTTCATCGTTCACCTTCTGTTTTCATTGAGTATCTGGATTCAGCTCACGACCGTGCCTGAATGGCTGGGCCGGTATCTGAACCATCAGGGAGAAAGAATCTTCGCTGGCGCGGTCAGGTCGAGGGATTTCAAATCTGCAGTCCACTCAATCTTCAGCGGCGACCGAGATGCTTCAAGGTATTCCTTCGGCAGCTTCAGAGGCGGTCCGACGGATTCGAGTGTGCAGGAATAACTACCGGGCTCTAGGAACAGTGGTTCACCAGCTCCGGGCTTATAGAGCACGAAACTTCCATCCGGCTGAGTTGTGCCGAAGCCAACCACTTCCAACGATGCCCCGTTCGCCCTGTGGACAGTGATGACAATGTCACTCGTCACCGCGTCGCCGAACTTCAGCGTCCCCGACGTTCCTCCTGCCGCCGGAGCTGGCCCAGAGTCGCAGCCGAGCAGCATCGAAGCGACGATGACGAATGCAGGAATAGAAAAGCGGAGTTTCATGGAGAGTACTCAGTGGAACTTGAATCGATCGACCGACTGACCAGCGGTGGAGGCTGGGATCTACACAAGGGAAGGTTCGACTTCTCTTAAGCCGAGCCAATTTCGGACGCCGGGTATGCGACGGAGCAGGAGCCACTCCGCCAGCAGTACCAGAGCCAGCGACGCTGCGAAGAGTGGTAGGCAGAGCCCGATAAGCAAGATGATGGAGACCAATCCCCATGAGAGCCTTGGATTGAGTGCTGGTTTTGGCGCACCAAGAACTCCTTTGTCCCGCCGCTTCCACCACAGAATCACTCCGCTCACGGACAGAAGGATCAGGCCAAGGGTTGCCACAACACCCAGCACCAGATTCGGCCACCCAAACAGAGCACCCTCATGTGCAGCAATACCGAAGCCGACAGCCTTGTCGATCCAGTGCTTGTCCTTGAAATCTTCTCGCCCAAGCATTGCTCCTGTTTTGGGATCCATTTCAATCGTGACACGACGTGGCCGATTCGCCGTATCGGACTTCGCACTCCATGTCTTTGAACGACCTCCCGGGGCCGAAATGACGACGGGGGGATCAAGTTTCAACGGCTGGACATTTGCGACCATGACGTCGATGATGGCGGGATCAATAGGTGGAGCGTCGGAACGCTTCTTTGTCCCGCCTGCATCCCGCCGTTGTCCCTTTCCAGCCGACCCGCCATGGTCAGCATGTTCACCGCTGCCCGGATTGGCGGTACGTGAACTGCTGTTGGACCAGTCCTGCTGGGCGACAGCCGTTCCCGTTACGTTGCGTACCTGCTTGAAGTAGTCACCCCAAAACTTGGCCCATGGCAGTCCGGTAATCAAAAGAAACAGCGCGAGGAACGAAATCCACATTCCCACAACGCTGTGGATGTCTCGCCAGAACATGCGAGACCCGCCAAAGAGACGAGGATACAGAACCCCTGCAATTCCTTTCGCGTTACGAGGCCACCAGAGATACAGGCCTGAAATGAGAAGCACGATGGTCCAGCACGCGGCCAGTTCGACCAGATTCGACCCTCGATCTCCAATGAGCAATTCCCCATGCAGCCGAAAAATCCACCGCATGAATCGTTCATCTTCCGGGACTGTATGCAAAATCTGAAGCGTCTCGGGATGAACGTAAGTTCGTATGGATCCTGTCTCATTCTTCACAACGATTCTTGAGGCAGACGATTCACCCTGTGGAAGTTCGTAGCTGCTGAACGTCGAGCCAGGCACCGCTGCGAGTGCTGCCGTAATCTGCTCCGATACGGGCCTGCGCTGAATTGTCAGCGTCAGATTATCAAAGTGGCGGTCATTCCACGCCTCAATCTGCGGCTTAAAGAGGTAGATCAAACCGCTCACGGAAAGCACAATGACGAACGGGATACAGAACAGTCCCGCATAAAAGTGCCAGCGCCAGACAGCTCGATAATCTGGCCACGATTTCAGCGACATGATGAACGATCCCACAGGACAAAAACAGAACCTGAATGTGCACCACAGGCCATTCTTCAATGGGAAGACATGACCTGTGGTTTCGAGGCCGCTACGGCGGGCACACGCCGGGGCTTAGAACTCACCGACAACTTCTCCACCATTTCTGCTGTGCACGGCACGATGCAGATTCGCGTCAATGTTGTCACTGAAGAGCCGAACGGAACCGTCAGCCATCAGGACCTGGGCTCCTCCGGTGTGCCAGCTTCGAGGTCCAAAGAAGCCGGTAAAGTGAACGACGACATCGGGGATCCTGCTATTTGGCGTGTTGTAGCCGTTCGTCATTGTGCTGATGGCTCCCGAGTGCGCCCACGAGGTCCCTCGACCACGCAGTGCGGCACTGGATGCACCTCGCCAGTTTGTCATCGTTGGCCAGATCGCTGCGAGATTCGGATTGTTAATCACGCCACCGGGACCGTTCGACCACGCACCACCCGATGCCGCGAGACCCTGCACCGCCTGGAGACTGGCGCTGACTCCGGAAGATCCATTCATCGTTGCCTGATAGTTGAACTTCGGCAGGGTTCCGGCAGGCAGAGTGAAGTCCGCACCGACACTGCGAATCGCCTCACTCATCGCAACCGTGTTCGACGTTCCATCCGTGATGTCACGCATTCTTGCGTTCGAGTTTTCATAACAGACTCCGTCTGTTGGCCAGCGCAGATCGTAGTTGGCTCCAGTGCCGCTTCCATAACTGACCATGTAATTTGTGCCAGCATAGATCGCGCCGCCTGCGCCAGTATTCAGCGTTTGAGCCGGATCACTGGGGCAGAGCATCATTGCCAGTGGCGTTGCGAAGGCCGCAGCAAACTGTGGGTTCGGAACGAGATTATTGAAGGGACCGGTAAATGCTGGTTTTGTGAAGTCCAGAAGGTTCTGAAGGTTGACCTGCTCCATGTAAGGAAGCAATCGCGCCTGGGCGGAGAATCCCTGGACGTTCGGCAGATAATTCTGAGCGTTTGTCATGGGGAACATGCCGAATGTCCCTTCGTAGTTATGAAGCGCAAGGCCGAATTGCTTGAGGTTGTTCTTGCATTGGGTCCGCCGAGCTGCTTCGCGAGCCTGCTGGACGGCAGGCAACAACAGTGCCACAAGAATGGCGATGATGGCAATAACGACCAGCAGTTCAATCAGTGTGAAACCGCGTTGGTTTCGACTCAAAGTTCGCATACAAATGTCACTTTCCGGAGCATGACTCCGCAATACAAAGTGGAAAAGAAATGAAACAACAGAAGTCGGATTACTTGGCAGACGCCGTTGCCGTCGACGCTGAAGATGGGAACGGAACTTCAGGAACAGCAACGGTCAAGGTTGCCGAGAAGTATGTGCTTTCGAAGCCTTCGCCCGAACGTTCTGGTTCCTGATGATGGATCACGATCAGGATCAGGTTGGCTTCGTTCGGTGTGAATTCTGCAATGCCTTTGTCGTCAGTCCTGCGTTCGAACTTCTCATCGAACCCTTCGGCCAGCTGCTGTCCGCGAGGGATGAAGCTGACTCGCCCATCCGCCAGGGGCTTGCCTTCGAACAGGACCTGTACTCGGATTGGTTTGTTCGGGCCGCTTTCCGTGACAGGATTCGTCAGCGGAATCAACTCCAGCGGATGCCCAAGCGGGGCGCTGCATTTGGCCAGCGGGCCTTTGGTCGCCGCAGGTTCGGAACCAACGACGAAGTACGTCTTGGCACTCTTGATGGCCCGAACTTTTCCGTGCAGAGTATCCAATTCATGTGACACAACATGCAGGCCAGGCTTGGTGGTCGTATACCGTGTGGTCCAGTAACCCTGTTTGGGTTCTGACGCTGTCGCCGTGAGCCCCGGCTTGATGTCCTTCGTACAGCCGCACGGCATTTTCACCGCAAGCTTCACAGGATCCAGAGTGATCAGGCTATGAAGCTTGAAGTCACGATGATCATTGCCGTGATTGCCAAGTTTCAGATCGACATAAACCACATTGCCGTTGCGAACTTCCGGCGAGTTCACCTCGACCCATGTGTCGTGAGCCATCACAGGTGAAACCAGTGCCGTAATAAGGATGATCAGACTGAAGCGGAGAGATGACATTCGTGAACCTTGATTGGGATCAGCAGAATTGTGAGTGGATGGCCGACGCGTATTGAAATTTCATCGCGACAGTGACGCGGACGTTGATGTGGAGCGGGCCAGTGTCTTCGATGAGTCAGCAGGCAGCAGTCCCTGGGATTTTGCGATCACGTGCAACAGAGTTTTGTTGTCGAGGAACGGTTCGCGACCGGTTTCGCCCCAGATCACCTTCCCTGTGCGGTCGACGATGAACGTGCCGTGAAGCATGAACTCGTCCTTTTCATCAGTGGCAGGCGTGTAGACACCCCACTGAGTCGAAACGGCGTAGTCCGGATCGGAGAGCACCGGGAAACCAAATCGCCCGTATTCCTTGAACTTCTCTGCCGTGTGTTCGGGGGAATCGGAACTGATCGCGACGATGTCTGCATCCAGTTCCTGGAAGTAATGCCGGTCCTTGTCCAGCGCCAGCAGCTGTGCCACACAGTGACTGCAGCCGTAGCCAAGATAGAACACAACAACCATCGGACGATCTTTGCCCAGCTTCGTGAGCTGCTGAATGGCCTTCTGATCATCCGCCAACTGAAAATCCGGCGCTGCAGACTGGATGAGAGGCAGGCTCTGGCCCGGCTGAGGCGTGAACTTCGCGTCAGCCAGGATCACAGAAAGCCCTTCCGTCAGCTTGTTGATTTGAGCCGCCTGCAGATAAGCCTCGGCGTCGTTACGAACATGGCCGGTTGAGACCAGACCATACTTCAGGCAAAGCTGGCGACATTGCTCCAGGATGCTCCCATCATTGGCCGCCACCTGGTCGACCGGATTGGAAACGTGATAGTACAAGACTGTGCCGTAGAGGCAGGTCACAACAAACAGAAAACCCAGGAACGTCCGAACGCCCCAGTCGCGGGGCGAAGAAGAACCAGGTTCTATTGTGGAGTCCGCTGTGGGGACGGGATTCGTGTCAGGCACTTGCCATGCTCCTTGCGTGAGTGTTGCGTAACGGAATGACGGGACGTTGAAACAACCGGCTGGTGGAACTGCGACATTGTTTCCTTCAGCCATCCAGCACGCAGTCGCAATGACTGCGGCTCGTCTGGTGGCCGCGCGGAGAATGTCCGGCGGTTAGAACTCGCCGATGATTTCGCCGCCGTCGCGGCTGCCGAGTCCCTGCCAGAGCTTCAGGTCGATGTTGTCGCTGACGAAGCGGCAGGATCCGTCGCAGAGCATCACGGTGACACCGCCTGTGTGTCGACTGCGGGCTGCCGTGTAACCGGCATTGTGGCTGTTGTTACCGCAGTCAAACTGCTTTGCATTGGGTGTCATGCCGTGATTGTAGATCGTGTCGCCATAATGCCCGTTCATCCACTTTGCACCACGAATACCGGCCCATGAACCAGGCGTTCCCATCGTGCAGTTTGGCGGACCTGGGTCGGTGCCAGTGATCGTATCATTCTGAGAGGCTGTCAGATTCAACACCTGAAGCTGTGCATTCGCAGGCGTTGCCGACGATGGGATTGAGCCTGCTCCGTCGCCACCGACCGAATATCCATTTCCAAGCGTCTGTTCACTGACGGCGACTGTGTTCGAAAGTCCGTCGGTCACATCGCGAAACTTGACGATTCCGCGAAGCTTCACATCGAACATGACGCCGTCACCCGATCGAATGTAACGCGTCGTCGGAGTTGAACCGCTGCCTGCACATGCCACGTAGTTCGTACAGCCATAGGTGTTGCCCTGGACTTTCTCGAAGTCGCTCGGACACAAATACGCCGGAATCTTGGTCATTGCGGCGATCACGTTCTGTGCGAAGGGAGCAACTGGAGGCTCCACAAATGTAGGACGCGTGTTGAAGTCAATCTGGTTGTACAGATTGCTTCCTTCCAGGTTCGGCAGGATTGCCGCGTGCATCGAAAACACCATCGGGAATCCCACTCGGCCGGGAGGAAAGCTCCCGAATGTGGATTCGTAGTTGTGGATGGCCAGCCCGATCTGTTTCAGGTTATTGCGACATTGAGTTCGTCGTGCTGCTTCACGCGCCTGCTGAACAGCGGGCAAAAGAAGAGCCACCAGAATGGCGATGATGGCAATGACGACCAGCAGTTCAATCAGCGTGAATGCTCGACGTTGACGAGTTGAAAACATGGAATGAAGAATCCTGTAGATGAAGCCAGAGAGAATGGCTGAATGAGGTGTGTGTCAGCCATGGATAAGCGATGCGTCGGGCGAGAGTCCCAGCAGACTCAGAGCGACACGCTCACCACGGATAAAGGCAGCCTGTGGAGAGCGAGCCTGGAATCCGGGAGAGCGCGTCGTTCTGAGCCCGGAACGCCTGGATGGTCCATGCATCACGAACAACCGAAGTTGTGGCGTGGATTTCGACCATGGCGCCAATCGGTTCTGCTGACGATTGCCTTGCAAACGTACTTCGCAGAGCCGCATTGAAGGGAACTCGCTGAACGCATTCAGAGAGAGGCAACTTGTGCGCGATCGTGCCCGGGTATCAGTTCGGACGGCGGGCGCAGAAGGTGCGCAGCGGGCGATTAGCTGATTCGCGGCGGCGGAACGGGAGGCTGAAGCGAGCCACCGTTGAGTCGTTCTGAGACGTCTCTCACAAATTCGGCAGGAGTTTCCGACTGACCTGTCACGCACACAGAAACCGGCATCGCAACTGGAGCACAGACGATCCACTGACCGCCCTGCCCTCGACACTCCAGCGCTTTAATGATCAGCAGGAAGTGGATGTCGGAGGCGGAACCAGAGTCGTGCACTTTCGCGGTCAGGAGCGACTCGTGAAGGTTTTTTGCGGCCCGCGATGCATGTGTCACCAACTCGGTAACGAGATCATCGAAACGATCCTGAGGCGGCAGACCAAGCAGACCGGCAATCCAGCGGAAGGCGGGTGTTTGCGGATCTTTCGACGGTGAATTCTCGCCAGGGGCTGATGTCGGGGCGTGATTTTGATCAGCGGTGGTTTCCGCAGAAACGACTTCGCCGTGAGCGCCGTTTGGCAGTGAACAGATTTCTGTCTCCAGCTCGTCCCCCGACAATCTGGCCAGTTCGTCTGCGTCACTCTTTCGGGCTGATTCCGCTTTGGCCGCGTCGACAACAAACTGAGGCAACGTCACCTTGTTCTTTTCTGCCCACGACACTTTTTGCTGATTTGTGAAGCAGCAGCATTTCTTCCAGCACTGATCCGCGGAGCAACAGCCACAGGTGCGGTTCTGACACGGGAAAGGCTGGCTTGAGTCTTTTTGAGTGCGGCCAGTGGAAGCGACTGGCAACGGAATCGGCAGAAGCGTGAGCGTAAACGCAACCGCCACGGCGAGGCTAATAAGCCGCCGAGTCATCGAAAGACTTGATTGGCGATTCGGAATCTTCATCACGGATTGGCGCAACCGCCAATGCCTTTCACAAAACTACCGACTCGCTCTCCACGCGTGGCATCGTAAGGAGCACGGTTCGTTGCAGCGATGCTGCCGCACACTTTGCACTTCGGATTCTCGTGCTTGACAACACCGAATGGACGTTGCGCAGTTCTTCATTGGGTAGCGCGCCTGCAGGGCGTGTGCCGAAGGCGCCGGAAGCCGGTGGGTGCATGCGGTATTGCCACAGACATTGCCTGCGCTACCCGGGCGTGGCGGACCGTTGTTTTGCGCCGCCTTTACCGCTCCAGAGAACTCAAGTCGCCTTTTGGGGTTCGGCTGTTTCTCAAATTGACATCAAGTCTTTTCGTCCGTAACTTCGAAATAAGGATAATAATATCCATTATTTGCGACCTAGTTTTGTCGCAATGAGAATGCAGTGAAATCCCTGATGGGAGCGACCGGTGGGACGAATCCGAGTAACTGCGGTGGTGACGGTTCTGTGTTGTTCCTTCCTTCCTTTACGGGCAGACGACGCGGTGGATTTTGGGCGGAAGATTCGCCCTTTACTCGCGGACAAGTGTTTTGTCTGCCACGGGCTGGATGAGAAGCATCGTGAAGGTGGACTGCGGCTGGATGTGCAGGAAGGTCTTTATGGCAAAGCGGAATCCGGCGAATTTGCCGTCGTTCCAAACTCGCCGGATCAAAGCGCACTTTGGAAGCGAATCTCGGCGACTGATGACACTCGGATGCCGCCGGCGGACAGTGGTAAGTCGCTGACACCCGAAGAAGCAGAGCTTGTTCGATCATGGATCGCAGCGGGTGCACCGTGGAAGCAGCATTGGTCACTCGTGGCGCCCGTGAAGCCGGAGGTACCTGAGCCCAGGAAGCTTGAGGATACTTCGGAGGACAGTCGTTCAACGATCCTGGCATGGTCGAAGTCTCCTATTGATCGCTTCATCCTGAATCGGTTGGGCAAGGAAGGACTGAAGCCTTCGCCCGAAGCAGATCGTGAGGCGCTGTTGCGGCGAGTGACACTGGACCTGACAGGCCTTCCGCCGTCACCGTCGGAGATTCGAGAGTTCGTTGCCGATCAGTCTGCGAATGCGTATGAGAAGGTCGTCGATCGCCTTCTGGAATCGCCTCACTATGGCGAGCACATGGCGCGATTCTGGCTGGATGCGGCTCGTTATGGAGACACGCACGGGTTGCATCTGGACAACTATCGAGTCATGTGGCCTTATCGTGACTGGGTCGTCCGATCGTTCAACAGCAACATGCCGTTTGATCAGTTTACGATTGAGCAGCTTGCGGGAGATCTGCTTCCGAATCCAACTCAGGATCAGATCGTTGCGACCGGATTCAATCGATGCAATGTGACAACCAGCGAAGGAGGGGCTCTGCCGGAAGAGTACGAGGTTTACTACACGAATGATCGTGTCGCTACGATGTCGACGGTCTGGATGGGGCTGAACATGGGGTGTGTCACATGCCATGAAAGCAAGTTCGATCCGTTCGAGATGAAGGACTTCTATCAGCTGTACGCCTTCTTCAATAACCTTGACGGTCCCGTCATGGACGGGAATGCTCAGGACACAGCCCCGTTTGTTCGCATCATGACGGACGAGCAGAAGACTCAACTGGCCTCCATGGATCAGAAGATCAATGATCTGACCGCGGTCCTGACTAATCCCTGCGAACCCGCAGATATCGCTCAGAAACACTGGGAACAGGAATGGTCTGAACAGCAGAAACAGGCGGCTGACTGGTGCCAGGTGGTACCAGAAAAGTTCGCATCATCCGGCGGCGCGACGATTGAAAAGCTGGAAGACAGCTCGTTGTTGTTCAGCGGAGTGAACGCTCCGAAGGATACCTATGAAGTGTCCGGCACAAGTTGTCTGACAAAGGTTACTGCTGTGCGACTGGAAGGCCTGACACATCCCAGTTTGTCGCATGGCGGCGCGGGCCGCAGCGAAAACAGCAATGTGGTTCTGAGTGAGTTTGAAGTCGACGTCTGTCCGGTGACTGATGGCGAACCTCAGTGGAAGCCAGCAAAGTTGGTTCGAGCTTGGGCGGATCATGAACAGCCGGATGGCAACTTCCGGATAGCAAATGCCATCGACGGTAAGCTCGACACTGGCTGGGCCATCAATGGCCACAACCGACGTGAAAACCGAGTGGCGATCTTTCAGCTTGAGACCCCTGAGTGCTGTGACAACGGAGTTCGGATTCGCGTACGTTTGAAGCACGAATCGATTTTTGCACAGCATCAGTTCGGCCGGATCCGCATCTCGACGACATCGGCCGACAAGATTCCTCAAATGTCGACGCAGGATATTCCAGGCGACATCGTTGCGATCCTTGGCGTTGCCAGTGACAAGCGTGATGAAAAGCAGGCGGCCACTTTGCGTGAGTTTTATCGAAGCAAGATCTGCACCGAGCCGCTGATCTGTTCTGCACGTGATGAACTGGTCGCCACAAAGAAGAGTCGCATGGATCTGGAGTCTTCACTGCCACTGTCGCTGGTCTGGAAAGAAAAGCCCGAGCTGAAGCCTGCCTACATTCTCACTCGCGGAGCCTACAATAAGCCGGGAGCCGAGGTCTTCAGGAATACTCCGGCCGCCCTGCCACCGTTGACGTTGTCAGCCGAGGGTGCAAAACCAACTCGGCTGGACCTCGCAAAGTGGCTGGTGTCTCCGCAGCATCCCCTGACTGCTCGCGTCATCGTGAATCGATTCTGGCAGCAGTATTTTGGGACGGGAATCGTCGAGACCAGTGAAGACTTTGGTTCACAGGGAAGCGTGCCATCGCATCCGGACCTTCTGGATTGGCTGGCGGTCGATTTTCGTGAATCCGGCTGGGACGTGAAGCGATTGCAGAGAATGATCGTGACTTCGGCAGCCTATCGGCAATCATCGAAACTCACCGACGCACTGAAGCAGACCGATCCGAGAAATCGATTGATCGCCCGCGGTCCCCGCTATCGTCTGGACGGTGAGTCGATTCGAGATTTGGCGCTGAGTGCCAGCGGGCTTCTTGTCGACCGGATGGGAGGTCCTTCTGTGAAGCCATACCAGCCAGAGGGAATTTGGGAGGCCGTCGCTTACACGGACAGCAATACGGCAAAGTTTCAACGCGACACCGGCGAAGCGCTGTATCGACGTTCGCTCTATACATTCTGGAAACGTACGGCCCCGCCGCCATCAATGGTCACGTTTGACGCTCCGTCGCGCGAAACCTGTACGGTCCGCCGTCAGCGAACCAACACGCCGCTTGCTGCATTAACGCTGATGAACGACGAACAGTTTGTCGAAGCCTCGCGTGCGATGGGACAACGACTGATTCAGGAAGGCGGATCAACACCTGAGAGTCGGATAGATCTGGCCTTTGTCCTCACTGTCGGACGACATCCAACAACAGAGGAATGCAATGTGGTTCAAGGCGTGTTGAATGACGCGATTCAACGGTACACGGCTGATCCGGAGGCAGCGACCAAACTGATTGTCGTCGGCGAATCAAAGCCGGATCCGGCAATCGATCCGAAGGAACTTGCTGCGTGGACCATGGTCAGCAATCTGCTGCTGAACCTGGATGAAACGGTGACAAAGTAGCGCACCAGCGCAGACTTACAAGATCGTCTCAACCGTGACGGCATTTCTCAAAATCACTGGCGGAGGTTGACCATGAATCCTCTTACTGAAACCTGTCTCCAGATGACTCGCCGACGTTTGTTTGGCACTGGCATTCATGCTGCCGGGACAGCAGCGTTGGCGAGTCTTCTTGGGGCAGCAAACACGAAGCCCGCCAGGGCCGACGAACGGGTTCGTCATGGAGGCCTGCCTGATCTGCCGCATCATCCGCCGACCGCGAAGCGGTTCATTTATCTCTTCATGAACGGCGGTCCCGCGCAGATGGACATGTATGACTACAAGCCGATGATGAACGATCTCTTCGACAAAGATCTGCCCGACACGATTCGCAAGGGACAACGAATCACAACGATGACATCGGGTCAGGCTCGCTTTCCGATCGCTCCGTCAATGTTCAAGTTCCAGCAGCATGGACAGTGTGGGCGATGGGTGAGTGAACTGCTTCCCGAGACAACTCATGTTGTCGACGACATGTCGTTCATTTACAGCGTCCACACGAACGCGATCAACCACGACCCCGCAGTCACGTACATTCAAACCGGACGGGAATTGCCAGGCTGGCCGAGCATGGGCTCATGGCTCGCGTATGGACTGGGAGCCGAAACACAGGACCTGCCGAACTATGTTGTGATGACGCCAAGCTGGACGGGGCGCAAGAGTGCTCAGGCGTTGTATTCGCGTCTTTGGGGCAGCGGCTTTCTTCCGCCGGACCTACAGGGCGTCGCACTGCGAGCCAAGGGAGATCCGGTGCTCTACATCAATAACCCTCCGGGTCTCAGTTCCGACGGACGACGAAAGATGCTCGACGGTCTGGCACAGCTGAACCAGATGCAGCTTGAGAAACTGGGTGACCCGGAAACCGCCGCGAGAATGAGTCAGTATGAGATGGCCTTCCGGATGCAAACGTCAGTGCCGGAACTCACCGACCTTTCACAGGAGCCTAAGCACGTGCTGGATCTCTATGGTCCGGATGTCACAACGCCGGGGACATTTGCGGCCAGTTGCCTGCTTGCACGGCGACTTTCAGAGCGAGGCGTTCAGTGCATTCAGCTGTTTCACCGTGGCTGGGATCAGCATGCCAATCTGCCTAACGATCTTCGCAACCAGTGCCGCGATATTGACCGAGCGACTCGCGGTCTGATCGAAGATCTGAAGCAGAGAGACATGCTGAAGGATACGGTGATCCTGTGGGGTGGCGAGTTTGGTCGCACAGTCTATTGCCAGGGCGACTTGTCGCGAGAGAATTATGGACGCGATCACCATCCGCTTTGTTTCACGATGTGGATGGCGGGAGGCGGAATTCAGGGAGGTCGCTCGATCGGTGTGACCGATGATTTCAGTTACAACGTGATTCAGGATCCAGTCGGTATCGCGGATATCAACAATACGATCCTTCATTGTCTGGGCATCGACAACAAACGCATGTCAGTCAAGTTCCAGGGGCTCGATGCCCGTGTTACTGGTGTTGAAGAGTATCGGCTTCTGAATGAATTGCTGACATAAAACGGTCGCGTCAACTCTGTTCGCTGCGGGTCTGAGACAACTTTGGATGGAGGTGGCGGTTGCTGGGTAGCACGCCTGACGGGCGTGTGCCGCAGGCGCCGGATGCCAATGGGTGCATGGGGTATTGCCGAGATTGGGTGCGTTTGGATAACCACGCTTTCCCTCTGGCTTCCGGCCGCTGCGCGACACCGGCTTTGGCTGTGCTACCCATTGTAGAGCGATTGTCCTCAATCGCTTTGCGTTACTTTGGAAACGGCTGAGGACAGCCGTTCTACACTGAGGTTGGCCTTATGGATGCATGGCCCAGGTTGCGGGTTCGATTGGGGAAACGAAGCTGGATGGTTTTGTCGTGAGCACGCTGCACTGACAGGTCTCGAGGATCTTCTCGGCGGTATTCCCCAACAGGATTCCTCGAATGCCGCTGCGGCCGACGGTGCCGAGGCAGACAAGATCGATGCTGTGTTTCTGCACGAAGAGCGAGATCTCCTTCCAGGGAACTCCATACGAAATATGCGAGTGCATTCTTGACGCACCAGCTGGTAAGTGAGCGACAAAATCCTGGAGCCGCTTTGCCGCTTCTTCATTGATGGCCTGGCGGAGAGACATGCCGTCGGGGATTCGTGCCAGCAAATCGTCCGGCACATCGCCCGAGTCGATCACATGCAGCAGATGGAGCACTGCACCAGTTCTTTCTGCCAGTTGAATGCCCTTCACCACGGCGATGCGACTTACCTCGGAAAGGTCGGTTGCCGCAAGGATAACTCGAGGCGGAACAGGAGCGTCCTGGCGAACGACCCAAACATCGGACGGACATTTTCGCGTGAGTTTCCGTGCGGTACTGCCGACCAGGAATTCCTTCCAGCCCGCGACACCGTGAGATCCCACCATGACCAGATCATAGC
>JAEUII010000377.1 GCA_016795145.1 Planctomycetaceae bacterium | reverse complement strand
CTTACTCTTAATCTTGATCTCAACCCCACCGTTGCTCGCTGAAAGGGATCATGTCCGGTCCCATCGATGGAGATCGGGATTAAGATTAAGATTAAGATTAAGATTAAGATTAAGATTAAGATTAAGATTAAGATTAGGATTAAGATTAAGACAACTCACACTCCCCCTCCCGAACGCAATTTGGGAGGGGTCGAGCGAGCGCCAGCAAGCTCGGGGGAGGGCCGCGTTTCTTCTCCACGAGTCATCCTCACAGCTCCAGGACTTCCCTCAATGTCGACTCCCTGCGTTTGCGTTTCGAAAGACCGTACAGCACACCAATCACCAGTACTGCTGATACCGGGATGAGAAACTTCGAACGCCTGGTGAGCCACTTGCGAACCGCCGGAAAACCAGGTTCGCCAGAGATCGAAACGGGGTCCTGATAATACATCGCCGTGAACTCTGCGTCGGCGTCCAGCCCTGTGGCAATCCACTTTGCTTCATTCGCACTCAACTCCTGAAACCACGCATCGGCATCCGCCACTTCCTTGTCAAGAAACGACGCTAATTCGTCCTTCGAAAAGGGAACGTGATCGTCGTCGCCACGTTCACGTTTTCGAAAGATCGCGGCGTCCACCAACTGCTCGTACGACGTCGGCATCAGAGGTTTCGCTCCGGAACGAGCTGCCTTCAGGAATGCCCGAGCTGCAAGCCAGGAATTACCGTGGGAATCTTCCACAAGCAGGAGTTCTCCAAGGATCTCCAACAGAACGGGCGAATCATACTTTCCAAACTTCATCATTCCCTCAACCCCCTTACGAGCCCGTGTCGCCTCTTTTTTGAGGGCTATGCTGTCGTTGATCTTTTGCTCGCGTGCAAGGAACGCTTTGAATCCGCCTGCTGGCGTCATTATGCCATTGTCGATTGCCGAAGAAGCCTGTGACGTCCCGTTCCGCTTTTCCAGGACATATTGCACCACCAGCTTCTGGTAGATCTCCCGACCGAAATGGGCATCCGGGTTGATCGCAATGGCCTTGTCGAGTTCAGCGATTCCTTCTTCCAGCTTGCCCGAATGAATCAGGAAGGTGCCGTAGTTTGCAGCCGTCTCATAGAGTCCCGGGAACAACTTTTCCTTCTGAAGAATTGTACCGATCGCTTCGTCGTGACGATCCAGCTTGTCATACGCGACGGCAAGATCGTCATAGAGTTCCGCCGTGGATTCTCCCTGCGCGATGCGTTTCGAACGGTCGGCAACTCGCCATTCGTAAAAGGCTTTTGAATGCCGCAGAAACTTCCCCGTGATCAGCTCCAGTGTCGATGGGAAGTGCTGGCGTTCCATCGCGAGAGTATCGTAATCCCAAAGACACGCCTCGATCGGTGAAGTCACCATCGCGATACACAACATTAAAACGATCGACCGTCGCCATCTCACCATCGTGAAGTCTCCATGAAGGGGATCACGGATGTTGCCCTCTATCGAATTCCATGGCAATGGCACTTCGCCCAAAGTCGCCGTCACTATCTAAATGACGCAAGGCGTTTCTGCGTCCTCGCCGCTTCTTGCGAACCTGCTCCAAAGCATACTTGGTTCCCGGAATTTGTTGTCGCCGAAGGAAACGTAAGAGGAGCAGAGAAGAATCCTTACCTCTTCATTGTCTTCGGGTGGCTGAAATACTCGCATCGCCGACAGTGACAATGAATGGACTTTATTTGCTTCCCGCTGAGTCGGAATCGGCCTGGACAAACCAACGATTCCCAATCCCCCGGATGATCTCAAAATCCTCTAACGCCCAATTTCGCATGGCTGAAAGTGCAGGCGGTGTCATCTCATTCCTGAATGCATCATTCCAGATCGAGACCACCCTGGAAAAAGGCGGAGTGTTCCTGAGAGAATCACGGACCAATTCTGCTGCTTCCAGTTCACTCCGAGTCATCGACGCAATGATGCGGCAGACATCGTGGGCGTGCTTGATTGCCTGCTGTCGGGCGAAGGTCCGGACATTGTCGATTGAGACACTATCCTGAGCCCCGCTCCATCGGTCGTCCATCGCCGTGAGCTTCATAACACTCCATGTCACTGGATTCACCACAGCCGCAGTGATTCCATCCAACTCGAATCGAAATGGAGACAATTCGCACCCAGCCGCCTCAGGGTTTGTTCGTCCATGAATGCCAGCATCTCCAAGCGAAGGCTTGTGTTTCACTCGCTGCTCCGTTGCCATAACGGTGGGATGTGAATTTTCTGGACGTGGAGCATGCAACTCGACAAGCACGACACGACTGTCGAGCAACGTCTTCACAAACTGCCATCGTCGCCCTGACGGTCGATCGCTGACACGAAATCCGTTTCTGTTCAACGCGTCCAAAATGCTCTGGTGGCGTTCCTGTGCCGCAATCAACTGCAGTCCGATAACGAGATCAAGATCTTTCGTCACTCGTGGCGTTGCATCCAGCCATCGATCGAGGGGCACAACAATTGGTAAAGTCGGATTGGCCCGAAGAAAACGCTGCTTGAGGTAAAGTCCATAGCCGCCTGCCACAAGCAAATCGTCCGATGCAATGGGACTGAGATCCGTCCATAGCGGAGAGAAGTGCTCCCACAATGGGTCCTGAAGTCCATCTCCAGTCATGATCGGACATCCTTCAAAATCCGCCCCCGCAGATCCTGAGCAGCCTCCTGCTGACGTGCGTCACCGCACTGCAGTTCCAGCCATGTCTGCACCTGGCTGGCCCAGTGTATGCCGTCGTCATCGATTTCGCTGCCGAAATAGAAGTCCGGAGCCGTCGTTTCGATCAAGTCCAGATCCGCGAAGCTCCGCACAGGTTCTCGCTTTGCATTGAGAAGTTTCTGGGCCAGCGCTGCATCCGACACGGCCAGCATTCGTGGCCCCCCCTGTGAGAACATCGTGTAACGAGTCGCTGAAGATTCGCCTGCCACTGCCCATTTCAATGTTGAATCCGATGACAAAGCACCAACCCATTCCGTACCGGATGGGATTCGCACGGCCTCACGCGATTGCAGACCAGGCTTCTTCCAGTTCGAGCCGAGTTGATCGAGCAACCGCCCCGCGTCGATCAGTGAGATACTCCCTGACTGCTTTACGACCAGAAGATCCTCCTTCATCGCCTGCACGGCTTTAGAAACCTGCGCCAGGGACAACTTTGCTCCGGCCAGTTCAATCGCTGCCGCCAGTTCCGTCAACGATTTCCATTGAGGCCTTTGTAGTAGCATGCGACCGACCATGGCAGATCGTCCGGCATACGGATTGTTCAACGGACGCGAATCCGGATACTGATTGGGCTGGCCTGAACGTGAGATGTAGAGGCGTCCTGGAATGTGGATGATGCCGTTCCCACAAAGATCAACTCCGCTGACGCCGGCCCTTTCAAGCTCATCCAATTGTGATGGCGACAAATAAGGAACCTGAATCATCGGCCATTCACCAGCCACCGTCACTGATTTCACCTGCGCAATTGCGGACCGCACTATCTCCGGGGTCGATCGAGACTTGCTTTCGACCGCCAGTCGATACGATTCCATCTGTCCAGGAATCCCCACTTCCAGACGTGCATCCACGGAATCACCGCCCCGAACCTTGTGCGCCGGCATCACTTCGCGCACCATCAATGGCGCAAGCAGCACTTCGCCAGCACGAAGGTGGGCGATCATTGCCGACTCATTGAGTTTCTGAGCAGCCATGTGTTTCCTGAGTGGTGAAACAACAATTCCCTAGAAATTATCGCTCACATTTTCCTAAATGTCAACATTTTCCCACGCGGGAAAGAATAAGCAACTAAGAAATACTCTTCACAAGTCAGCGATTGCCTTCAGGAGTGCTTGGTCAGAGCTATGAGAAGGGGTCAAACGTTCTCGCCTGCTCGGCAATGACGAGACAAGGGGCTGACACTGGGTTGGTACGAGATCGTTGGCTATTCGTGCGGGATCGCTTCGCCGATTTGCGTGGACCAGGCTTGATGCAGCGATTGGAAGATGGGGCCGGGGCATGTGTTCCCGACGGGTGCGCGATTGATTGAAGCAACAGGAATCAAGCCGGTTGGTGTCGAGGATAGAAATGCTTCGCTCGCGTTCTTCAGTTCCGAGACCGACAGTGCGCGACGGTGGAAGGGGATGCCGAGGGAAGCGGCAAGTTCTTCGGCCACCTGGCTGCTTAGGCTTCGCAGGACATCACGACCGGACGTCACGATTTCTCCATCGATGACGGCGTGAAAGCTGGATGTGGAGGTCTCGGTCACCATATTCTGGTGGTTCAGCAGAAGGGCGCGACTTCCCGGTTCCATCTGCGCGGCTTGTCGGTCGGCGAGCCACCAGTGCAATCGGTTTCGAACTTTGTGCTGAACGGGAAGCGACTCAGAGCAGATCTGACGCATCGCAGGAATGCTCAGCTTTGCTCCTGCGGTCAAAGATGGTCGCCACAGTTCAAAGGGCAAGCGAAACGTATGAATCGCTGACGTCACGAGTTCCGAAGGGCCGCCAAGGTAGGTCGGATTTGCTCCTGCGGTGGAGAACAAAACAATCCCGAGTTCATCGTTCGCCAAAAAACTCTTTGCATTGTGCTCGACGAGTTGTACCGCGGCATCGATCCATTCGTTTGTCTTGTAGTTGCACGGGAATCCAAGCGACTGCAGTGAACTCACAAGTCGATCAACGTGCCGATCCAGCTGAAATGGTCGATGCGAGTACGTTCTTGCCATCTCCGTCACGGCAGCGCCGGCGACGACACCAAGATCGTAGTATGGGATAGCCAGAGTTTCCGCGGGCACGAACGTCCCGTTGCACCAGGCAAGCAACCCTGAGCCCGACATTATGTCTGTCCCAGCTGACGTGATCGCAGGGTTGCAGCCTCCACTGCGTTCATGAGTGCGGCTCGCACACCGCCTGTTTCCATTGCATGAAGGCCTGCGATTGTCGTACCGCCCGGACTGGTCACGCCGTCTTTCAAAACGCCCGGATGTTGTCCGGTTGTCAGCAGCATCTCGGCCGATCCAAGCAGTGTCATCGCCGCAAGCCGAGTCGCCGTCGCGCGAGGCAGGCCCATCTTCACGCCGCCGTCACTCAGTGCTTCGATCATCTGAAAGACGTACGCTGGCCCACTGCCGGACAGGCCGGTTACTGCATCCAGCAGAGACTCCGTGACGGTCTCCACGATGCCGATCGTGGATAGCAGTTGCACGACGAGCTGCACGTCGTCCTGAGTCGCCGTTGGTCCAGGCGTCAGTCCGCTGGCTCCTTTGCCAATCAGACATGGCGTGTTCGGCATGACGCGAACGACGCGAGTTCCCTCCGGAAGTCCTGCGGCGAGGCGTGCGATCGTGACACCAGCCGCAACGGACACCACAAGCGGGCTTCCCTTGATCGACACGGCAACTTGCTGCAAGGCCGCGGACATGACCTGTGGCTTCACCGCGAGCACAATCACGGTGGCACCAGAGAGTACCTTATCGAGTGAATCGGAAACGGTGGCACCGGTCCCGGTGGCCTTTTGAAAATGCTCCCTCGCCGCGGGGAATGGGTCATAGCCCGAGATCTGTTCTGGCTTCAGCAGGCTTCGAACAAATCCGGCCGACATCGCGGTCGCCATCTGACCGGTTCCAACAAACGCAATTTTCTGTGCAGCAGTTTCCATGGGATGACTCAGCTTCTTTGAGAAGCAAAAATACGTGTGGCAATGAGCGACTTTGAGATCTGTGAGATCCGGCAGTCGCCCGATAGATCTTCGCGCCGGTCGAACTATACTGCGCGGCTCGGGGATCGTCATCAAACACAGACAGGAAGACAAACGTGCTTCAGATTATTCCGGGTAAGACTCGTGTTGGCTGGATTGGAACGGGTGTGATGGGTTCCAGCATGTGTGGCCATCTGATCGCCGCAGGGTTTTCGGCCACTGTGTATTCTCGCACGCGAGCGAAAGCGGAAGCACTGGTTGCGAAAGGCGCAGCGTGGGCTCCGACCCCGAAAGCGGTTGCGGAAAACTCGGACGTTGTCTTTTCCATCGTGGGATTTCCGTCAGACGTGCGAGAAGTCTTGATGGGAGCCGATGGTGCCCTTGGCGGATCTCGTCCTGGCTGCGTACTTGTTGACATGACGACCAGTCAGCCAGCGCTGGCGGTGGAAATCTATGAGGCTGCGAAAGCGAAGGGAGTCCACAGCGTTGACGCTCCTGTTTCCGGTGGCGACATCGGTGCTCGCAACGCCGCGCTGTCGATCATGATCGGTGGCGATGCGGACGTCGTGACGGCCCTGCAGCCGCTGTGGTCCGCGATGGGAAAGACCATCGTGCATCAGGGACCTGCGGGAGCTGGACAGCATACGAAGACCGTGAATCAGATTCTGATTGCCGCAGGAATGATCGGTGTCTGTGAAGCATTGCTTTACGGCTACAAAGCAGGGCTCGATCTGAACACGGTTCTGCAGTCGGTTTCGAGCGGAGCGGCCGGAAGCTGGTCGCTGTCGAATCTGGGACCTCGGATCATCGCCAACAACTTTGATCCAGGATTCTTCGTTGAACACTTCATCAAAGACATGGGAATCGCGCTGGACGAATCACGCCGGATGGGTCTCTCGATGCCAGGCCTCGCACTGGCTCAGCAGCTGTATATGGCGGTGAAAGCTCAGGGGCACGGTCGCATGGGAACTCATTCGCTGATGCACGCACTTTCCAGCCTCGCGGGTTTCGACTGGAAGACGCGGGCGTAGGGAACGGTTGACGGAATCATAACCCGTGGCGTCAGCGAGGGATTATTGTGAGTCACCTTGCGACCCGATCCTTCACTGACGTGTCGGGTTGTGAAAGGCCAGCAGGTCAAGAGCTTGCCGTCAAACCGAAGAATGCAGCGATTGAGGACAATCGCTCTACAATTCTGCTGCCGTTCTCAGGAAGTCCGCTGCCGGATTTGAACTCCGGAAGCAGACCGCTATTCTTGCGAGTAGGATGTTGCAGCGATTTGCTCGGGAACGAGCATTTCCGTGAGCCGATGAGCGGGATTGTGTGTCCAGGTTCCGGTTCAGAACCCTTGTCCGCTCATTATCAGAAGTCCACCTTACTTCTCTTCGAAAAAGAACTTGAATCATGGCACGTCGCGGCGAAATGTTCTCGGGATTGTCGGTCGCTTTGGTGACTCCAATGAACAGCGATGGTTCGCTGAATGAGGACATGCTGAAAACGCTGATCGACTTCCATATCGATGCCGGCACCGACTGTCTGGTTCCTGTCGGGACAACCGGTGAAAGCCCAACTCTGTCGCATGACGAACATGAACGAGTCATCTCGTTGACCTGCGACTATTCCGCCGGACGCATCAAGGTCATGGCAGGCACTGGATCGAACAGCACCGCCGAAGCCATTCGCCTGACGAAGTCCGCCAAGAAGGCCGGTGCGACAGGCGCACTGATGGTGGCGCCGTATTACAACAAGCCGACTCAGGAAGGTTTCTTCCAGCATTTCCGAGCGGTGGCAGAACACGTTGACCTGCCCATCGTTCTGTACAACATTCCTGGCCGAACCGCCAAGAACATGGAGCCGGAAACGATCTGCCGCATCGCGGACACATGTCCAAGTGTCGTCGCGATCAAGGAATCAACGGGCTCCATGGACCAGGCGTCGCAGATCCTGTCTGCGTCTGATCTGACCGTCCTGTCCGGAGACGACAGCCTGACGCTGCCACTGCTGTCTCTGGGAGCAAGCGGTGTGGTTTCCGTCGCAGGCAACATTGTCCCAAAAGACGTGAAGGCCATGATCTCTGCGTTCCAGGCCGGCAATATCGCGCTGGCTCAGGAACTGCACCACAAGCTGTTCCCGCTGTGTCGTGACATGCTTGGATTGTCGACGAATCCGATTCCGGTGAAGGCCGCCATGCGGTTGCTCGGCAAGGACTGCGGAGAAGTTCGACTGCCGCTGACGCCGCTGACCGATTCCCAGATCGCTGCTCTGAAGACGACTCTGCAGCGGTACGGCCTGCTGTAGGCGAGGTCGGCCATTCAGGCTGCAACGTTGTTCCGCCACCGCATTTCTTCGATATTTCCTCGGACCATTCGCTGACATTTCCGTTTCAGATCTCTACCTAAGTTCAAAAACACTTTTGGAGTATCCATCATGAAGCGGGTCGACTTTATCAGCCCTGGCGCCAGGCTTGAGGATGCTCTGAAGCAACTGGAGAACTCCTGGCGAGCCACTCAGGAGTTCTGGAACGACCCGATCAGCCAGAAGGTCGAAGATGAATTCCTGGTACCTCTGCACGGAGCAGTTCGGTGCCTGATGGATGCGATTGGGAAGACAGCGCTTGTCATGCGAAAAGCCGAACAGGATTGTCTGCATCCGCGCGAACGAGCACAGAGTTTGTGAGTGTGTTGGCTGTCGATTTACTGAGCCGCCAGGCGCTAGCCGCGGGTGTTTCTTACGCGTTGTCGCTCTGACATTAACCCGCGGCTAGCGCCTTGCGGCTCAGGTGTGAACTCAGCTGGCGGGGCCCTCTCCCGAGCTTGCTGGCGCTCGCTGGACCTCTCCCTAACTTCGTTTGGGAGAGGAGGTTGATGTCAACGCACGGCCAGGACGGACACGAAGTTGAAGCACTGGAACCACGGCGCGACGGTGCGGAATCCTGCTTTCTTCAAGCGGTCGATGTGAACGGACAACTGCTCCGGCAGAAGTCGATTTTCAATCGCCGTACGTTTCTGAGCAATCTCGAGATCGCTGTATCCGTTGGCTCGCTTGAAGTCGTGGTGCAGTTCTGTCAGCAGTTCCTGCTGCGATGCATCTTCGAAGCAGATCTTTTCGGACAGCAGCAGAGCACCGCCGGGCACAAGGCCATCGTGTATCTTCTGAATGACCGCATCACGATCGGCCAGCGGGACGAACTGCAGTGTCAGGTTCAGAATGACGAGTGATGCTGATGAGATCGACACTTCTCGCAGGTCAGCCTGGTGAACTTCGACGGGACAACCGACTCCCCAGACTTCATCAATCTGCTTTCGGAGTCGAGTTACCATCGCAGCGGAGTTATCGACTGCATGAATGACACAGTTCAACGGGGTTCGCCGACGGATTAGCTGCGTGCAGGCTCCGAGAGAACATCCGAGGTCCCACACGGTTGTTTCCGGCCGAACGAACCGCGCTGCCAGTTGTTCCATCAGTCCGAGAATCGATCCGTATCCCGGCACGGATCTGGCGATCATGTCCGGGAAGACTCGAACGACCTGTTCGTCAAATTCAAAGTCCCCGACGCGAGACAGTGCGTTGGAATAAATGTCATCGCGTGCCACGATCATTATCCAGACTAAAGGTCAGCAGGTTCATCACTTCGAGAGACTGAATGAGCTTCACCGCCAGATCCGTCTCACTGCCACGATTCTTCAATGCGGACTGCGAAAGTTCGATCAGCCGATAGGGGTCGACTGCCTGGCGTTTGGTCAATGTAGATTCCGCAAGTTGCAGGATGGGACGATCGGTCTTCAGTTCCTGCAACCAGTCAAGAAGATTCTCTCCCAGCGTCCGCAAGGCGGGATGCGAGCCGACTCGGCGAAACCAATACGAGGCGTTGCCCGCATCGGGTTCACGACGATGCATGATACCGTGCCAGTAGTCCGCCGTGACCGGGTTGCCAACGCCTTCCAGCGTTTGAGACACTCGATGTGATTCGTCCAGGAAGTCGTGATGCAGGAGCATACCAGCTTCGACACACTTCTGACCATAATCTGTCAGACCAAGCGTTTTAAGCACGCTTCGGAGAGCCTTGCTCAAAGGAGCAAACCGCAGCGAGCTTTTCCCAGGTCCGACTTCGGACAGCCGGTCCACTGACAACGCCGCATCGGTCGAGATGACTTCTGGCGACGTTGTGAGGATGACTTCTGAAAGTCGCAGATCCTGCTGAGCAAGCAGGTGACTGACGTTCGTTTCCACCAGATCATTTGGAGTCAGGCGAACAAGAAACGGCCGCAGCGATGTCGGGATCTTCTCCCAAAGACCTGCCGGCACTAGCGGTCCGCTAACAACAATTTTCGATTGTGAGGCTACCTGGGTGCTCGCCGCAAGCAGCGCCGAGATTCGTTCGTGTGAATCCGACAAGGTCACGCCGACAGAGTTCGCAGAACCATCAACTGTAGGTGGTGCAATGAGCTTCGCGTCCAGCAGTTCCTGCCCGCTGGGCCATCTTTGCATCGACGCGGGCAAAGGCACAATGGTATCTCCCTGATTCAGTCCCGGGATCCCTTGTGCTTCACTTCCAACACAGTACATCGTCATTCGGTTCTCATTCCGTATTCGCACTGACCCACTGCGAAAGCCAGTAATCGCGGCCCGCCCCCGAGCTTGCTAACGCTCGCTCGACCCCTCCCAAACGGGGTTTGGGTGGGGAAGTTCTTGAGGCCACTCCTCTTAATCTTAATCTTAATCTTAATCTTAATCATAATCTTAATCCTAATCCTAATCCTAATCCTAATCCTAATCCGTCACTCACTTCTTCCCCTTCTTCTTCCCCGCACCCACCGGCTGATCAAACGGCTTCAGCGGAAACAACTCCGAGGGCGTTCTTTGAGCCATCATGAGATCAGTCAGTTCGTTGACGACTTGCGGGTGTTCGCCCGCGACATCTTTGGATTCCGTTGGATCTTCGTTCATGTTGTAAAGTTCTGACACGACAGTGCCTTTGTTCAGTTGCTGGCGAACCAGTTTCCATGGTCCTTTGCGAAGGCTCTGCTGGCCGCCGTATCCCGGAAACTCGCGGTACAGAAATGGCCGCTCTGGCATACTCTTTCCCGCCAGAAGCGGCAACAGGTTGATTCCGTCTGTTCCAGCTGGCGGCGATGAATGTGAGCCCGCAGCAGCGAGGAGTGTCGGCATCCAGTCTTCGAAGCCACTCACGTAGTTCGACTCTGTGCCTTCAGCGATGTGCCCGGGCCAGGAAACAATCGTTGGGACTCGCACGCCGCCTTCGTAGAGTGATCCCTTGAGACCTCGCAGGTTTCCGACACTGTTGAAGAATGGAACGTCGACTTCTTCCGCCAGGTGCGTTGTTCCGTTGTCGCCTGAAAAGACGATTAGAGTATTCTCAGTGAGTCCCAGCGTTTGAAGTTCATCGATGAGCACACCCGCATCATTGTCGAGCCGGCTGATCATTGCCGCATAGGCCGCACGTGGAGTGAAGTGTGGCGTGTATCCTCCTTTGGCGGCGGTAAACGGAGGATCGTTCCAACCCAGATTCAGGTACGGTTGAAGCTCCGAGTCCGGAACATGAAGAGCCACATGAGGCAGTGTGGACGGAAAGTAAAGAAAGAACGGACGGTCTTTGTTCGTTCGCATGAAATCCAGAGCAGCCTCACGAATTCGATCCGGCGCGTAGTCGCTTCCTTTGAAGGCGTTGTAGCTGGAGGGATCCGTTACATCGGCATTCGATGCCAGCTTTGCGTGTCCGGGAACCGGAGGAGCGTTGTTCAGGGAGATGCGTTTGTCGTTATCCCACAGATAGTCGGGATAGTAACTGTGAGCATGTCGCTGGCAGTTGTACCCAAAGAAACGGTCAAAGCCCTGACGAAGCGGTTCCCCTTCTGAGCCCGGTCCGCCGAGCCCCCATTTACCGAAGGCTCCTGTGGCGTAACCGTGCTGCTTGAGCACTTCTGCGATTGTGACCTCGGCATCGGGAATCGGTTTTTGTCCTTCCGGCTGCATCTCACTGTTGTCACGAACCCACGCATGCCCCGGATGCTTGCCGGTCATGAGAACACATCGCGATGGGGCGCAGACGGCGTTGCCGGAATAATGCTGAACCAGCTTCATACCCCGTGATGCCAGGCGATCGAGATTCGGCGTACGAATCTTCTGCTGTCCGAAGCAGCCGAGTTCCTGAAACCCAAGGTCGTCAGCCAGAATGAAGACGATGTTGGGTGGACGGTCGGAGGCTTCAAGCTTCAACGGACTCGGCGAGGCGAAGACAGCCCCCAAGCAAGCCATCAGAAGAAGCGGAACTGACGATCGAGTCTTCATCAAATCACCCTGGATGGGACATGCTTAGGAAAGGTTGGACGAATCAGCAAACTGTTTGTTTGCGGCAGAGTAGCAGTCTGTGGAGTCGAGGGCAAAAGTGACATCAACCTCAGGGGAAGGTGCGGATGGATCGCAGAATGAAAAACCTCAATCAGGGGACGAACGTCACCGCCAATCGCCCCGCTCGCCGAGGGGTGAGGTGTGACAATACAGCCCGCCATCTGTAGATTGCATGGCCAGAGGATTCGTCACCGTGGTGAATCCTGCAAGACCACACACCGCTCACAATGCGGCGAACTTTCAATGCACGATCTATGCGTCGCCGAATCGCCCGACGCAGTCATCGAAAGTCGTTACGCTCCAATGGTAATTCATCATCACTGAGGTGACTCTCTTGGGATTACTTTCGAAACTCTTCGGCAATAGCGACGAACCTGATTTTCCTCCGGTACCGAAATGGGAACCGTCGATCGTCATCCCTCAGGATCGCATCATCGAGCGGTTCGTTTACTACACCGACGGGACAGAGGACTTTGTCGTCTTCACGCACGGCACCTGTGTGATTGTCGACGCTGGCCAAACGGATGATCAGGCGATCTCGCAGGCCAGACAAGTTCTGCACGCCATCTTTCACTTTCATCCCGACATGAATCCGGCCCCGATGGACGACGGCAACATTCTGGTGCGGTACAACCATCCCGCGTTCAATGTTGTGCTCGATGATATCGTGATCGCCAACTGGCAGACCCTCAAAGCAAATCATCAAAAGGCCTTGTGCACGGACGAAGTCCTCATCACGCCGCTGGGACCAAACAAGTTCGATGATTTTGGTATCAAGGCACTCTTCGGACGCTGCTATTTTTTCATGGACGCCAGGAACCCCAAAGCC
>JAEUII010000033.1 GCA_016795145.1 Planctomycetaceae bacterium | reverse complement strand
CTGCAGCTGGAGGTTATCGATGTGACTCCAGGCCATGCTCTGGTCACCTGTATTTCCATCGATTCATCCCTCGTTGCTGATTCGTTTACTCTTGAGTGCACCGAAGGACTGAGCGGGAACCGCCGTCCGTTGAACTATGTTCCGTCGTCGTCCGGGCAGGTTCGAGTTCCTGTGACTGCAGGATCAATGATCTCGCTTAAGGCTTCCATCAAGGACAGCGCGGGGAATCGAGGAGAAGCGTCTGCGCAGTATGTTTGCCGTCCTGCTCTGCCACCCGTTCCAGCAACGACAGTGAATCCCGCTGCACCCGCGATTGGCCAGGCACTGCCAATGGGACCGTCGCCGTTTCCTCAGGCTGCGCCATTAACGGGACCCGTTCCCGTGACAGTCCAGCCCGGAATGCCAACCGCAGCTCCGATCAACGGTGCGCCAGGTTCATTCGGTTCTCACGCTCTCGCAGGATATCCGGCTGAAGCTGCGGCAGCGCCAGTGAATGCTCCGCCTGCCGGACTGCTTTCTCCGGCCGAGCCATTTGCTCCCGCGATGCCGATGGCGCCAGATGCGGGCGAGAAACAGATTGTGAATGAGAGGGTCTTTGACCTCGACTATCAGATCGAAGATGTTGGTCCGTCCGGAGTCAGCTCAGTCGAACTCTTCGTGACTGAAGACGGAGGCCAGCAGTGGTTCAAGTACGGAACCGACGCGGATTTGAAGAGCCCTTTCCTGGTTGACAGCATGGGAGAGGGGACCTTTGGATTCGCAGTCCGCGTTCGGAATGGATTGGGCATTGCGGATACTCCGCCACAGCCTGGACAAACACCAGAGATTGTTGTCACCGTGGACCAGACTCCACCTGTGATTGAGATGGCTCAGCCGTCCGTGCGAATGGATGCATTCGGCAGCATCCAGCTGAACTGGCGAGTCACGGAAACGAATGCTTCGTCCGCTCCGGTTCGACTGGAATACGCTGTCACTTCGAACGGGCCATGGACCCCCGTGTTTGACTGGCAGGCGGATCAAAGCAGCTATCAGTTTGCGATTCGCCCAGGAACTCCGTCATCGTTGTACTTCCGGCTGCTTGCTCGCGATGCAGCTGGCAATGTTGCATCGGCTCAGACGTCACAGCCGGTTGTCGTGGATCTGAAGAAGCCTGTAGGTCGCATTCTGCGAGTTCAGGCGGCATCTCATAGCGGAATGGGCCCTGTTGCAAAGTGACGACGCGTTTCCGTTGAAACGTAGTGCGAACTGACCGCCGGGCCCGTCGCCGAATGCACACGTGGATGAAGGCGTGACTGGTGCCGTTTCTCCGGTGGGCCAGAGCGCCTCGTCGCGTGGCGATTCAGAACACTGACTGTGTACACCAGGTAGCCAATGTGCCTGAAGTGATTCGGCGAGTCCTGCCGGCCATTAGTGCAACGTGATGCTGAACACACAAACCATCTGGCTCGCTTGCGGGAGTCTTGCTGTTTTGTGAATAAGACGTCACTCCGAAAAGCCGAAGTGAATAGCAGGACGTATTTCAGATTCGCAGCCGATTGCCTCGAGCCGGTGTCGACTTGCTCTGAACGTCGCAATGAACTTCGTGTGGAAGGACACCGGCATGTTGCTGGCATTTCGCGCCCTCACTGCTGCGGCGGTGTTGTGGTCTGTCTGTCCGTCAGCTCTCTGTGACGAAGACGACACAGATAAGGCAGTCTTGAAGAAGCTCGTTGAGCGGCTCGACAGCCTCGAGAAAGAGAACCAGCATCTCCAGAGGCGACTCAACGCGCTGGAAGAGGTCGACGAACCGTCTGAAGTGTCAGAGGTCGCTCCAGGCGATGATGAAGGGCGAGGGATCCAGGATGGTTCCGAATCCGTCAGTGTGCCCGCAGGATGGCTCTATTCAGGAACAACTCCCGCGAATGTGTTTTCCGGAATCGACGGCGCGCCGTTGCTGACGGAGAGCGATGTTCGAAATATCGTCGCCCAGGAAGTAGAGAGTCGGCAGTTTTCCGGACCAGGTGCGACGGCAGTTTCGTGGTCACCTGAAGATCCAGCGATTGACGCCACGCAAACTCAAAAAATCACCGAACTGGATGCGGCCTTCAAGGCGCTTCAGGACAAGATGAACAAGAAGACATACCCGAACGTCACAGTCAACGGAGTCTTTCAGGCGGATGCCGGGTGGGTTCATCAGGATACAAACAGCGAAAAGCAGTACGGGCAGATTCAGGACGGATCTGACTTTCGCCGTGCAAGACTGTCGGCAAAAGGCAGCGTCACGGAACTCACCAACTACTTCTTCCAGATGGACTTTGGATTCTTTGGTCGGCCCACGTTTACAGACGTTTGGGTGGAACAGACCAAAGTGCCCTTTTTCGGCAACGTTCGAATTGGTCAGTGGAAGCAGCCATTCAGTCTCGAAGTCGTCAGCAGCTTTCGCTACACGACCTTTATGGAACGGTCGGTTCTCTTTCAGCCATTCACTCCATTTCGTCATCTCGGAATCGGCTTCTACAATTACTCAGATGATCTCAGCAACACCTGGGCGGCATCCGTGTTTCGTTCAGGGCAGGATCAGTACGGCGCCACATTGTCCAGCGATGGTGGTTACGGGACGGCCGAACGACTCACCTGGGTACCAGTGTGGGAAGATGAAGGCAAACACTATCTTCATCTTGGCATGGGCCACTTCTTCAATGCACCTCCGGCAGACACTGTGAACTTCCGAACGATTCCGGAGTTCTTTGTTGGAGCAAACGGCGCGGGAGCTGTGGGAACCAGCGGGCAGGCCGTGCCCGGCGCGCATCACGGGACGCCGTTCTTTGTTGCGACAGGGAACATTGATGTCCCCTGTTACAATGTGCTTGGATCTGAACTGCTTTGGGTCAACGGTCCAGTGAGCGTTCAGTCGGAAGCGATGGTCAACTTCGTCAGTAACAACAACACGACGTCCGTACTTCCCGGTGCCTATGCTCAGGTTGGATATTTCCTGACCGGTGAACACCGGCCGTATGATCGGAAGGCTGGGGCAATCGATCGAGTGATTCCGAAGTCCAACCTGACATTTGCGGGGAACTGCTGCAATCCAGGACTCGGTGCCTGGGAAGTTGCTGGTCGCTGGTCGTACCTTGATCTCAATGATCAGGCCATTCGTGGTGGCACGATCATGGACTACACTGCTGGAGTGAACTGGTATTGGAACCCCTATACGAAGATGGTGTTCAATTACGTTCATTCGATCAGCGATGCACCAACATTCCCGGAAAGTCAAACTGACCTCTTCGGCGTCCGCGCCCAGGTAGACTTCTAAGATCCCGGCCTGCAGGTGACTGACGTGCCATCATAACCCGCAGCGTCAGCAAGGGACCTGCCGTGACATCGTAACCCGCAGCGTCAGCAAGGGATCACCACACGTGGCTTTCATCGCGTGAATCGCACTCCCTCACTGACGTGTCGGGTTGTGATAATCGTGCCCCGCAGCGTCAGCGAGGGCTCCCCGTGCCGGCTAGCCACTCATACGACAGTCGAGCACAGCGGAGCACATTCCCGGCTTCGTAGAAACAGACGATGGTACCATCCGGAAGTAGTCCGAGGTCAGAGTAGGCACTGGCTCCGCTTTCGAGCGTTCGTGGAGTGGACCATGTCCTGCCATCATCCTGACTGAACGACAGCGAGAGGTTCTTTCGTTCGCCGCGACCGCCTGGAATTTCCTTGCCAGCTTTATCTTTCCCAAGGCTTCGAGGGTTTGAAAAGACAATCACTTTCCGCTCAGGAATTGCGAGCAGACTGGCCATGCAGATGGGCTCCCAGAGCTGCTCGTGAAAAAACGGGGTGCTCCAGTTCGTCGCTCCGTCAGCACTTCTGATCAGCAGCTTGCGACTTGCTTTTGATTCGTTACGCGTGGCCAGAAGCACGTCTCCATTTGATAGTTCTGCCAACATTGTTTCGTTGGGGTCAACAGCCTTGATCGGTTCACGCTGTGCATCAGTGGCCTCGCTCCACCCTGCGGAGACTCCATTGGGCACAGCGATCTCACCGGCCTTCCACGACTTCCCATGATCATCACTGTAAATGGTTGCCGTGACTGAGGGATGATGGTCACGAACGCCTCCGTACGCGAGCCAGACGGGGACAACCAGCCGACCGGATCGAAGCTGAATTCCGTGGCCTGGACCAGTGGCCAGAACTTTCAGGTCGACGTGTGGACGAAACGCCTCGAAAATCTGAGTGATCTCAACCGGGGTGGACCATGTGATTCCATCGTCGCGGCTCTCCATCGAAAAACATCGCGAGTAGTTCACACAGTACAGGAACTGAATGGAGCCATCCGTCGTATCGACGATGGCAACAGGATTGTTGACGGTCTGCTCGGCGTCCCGCTTCTCGTCTCCGGTCTTTCCCGGAATTCGTTCTGACCGGTGAGCAATCATTTCCGCTTTTGACCACGTCTTTCCGCCATCGGTACTACGCTTCAAATGGACTTCAATTTCTCCCCAGTCGCTGCGGCTGTTCTTTCGAGCTTCGCAGTAGGCGAGTACCGTGCCGCGTGGAGTGACAACGGTGCCGGGAATGCGGTAAAGCGAGACACCATTTTCACCCGCGACGAAGACATCCGTCTTCTCCGGCTCCTGCGCAGGGAGCTGGCTGAGCCAGGAAGCGCCCAGCGTTGCAACAAGAGCCACACAATGGGCGAACGTGATACGCATGGTGAAAGCTCCTCAGCAATGGAAAGCCTTTTGATTCATCCCAACCCGCAGCGTCAGCAAGGGATCACTGTGCCTTTGCCGTGACCAGAGTGTACCGCAATCCCTCACTCACGTTTCGGGTTGTGATAGTCTCAACCTCCGGCGTCAGCAATGGACCTGCCGCCACATCCCAACCCGCAGCGTCAGCAAGGGAGCACTGCGCATTTGCCGCAATCCCTGATTGACAAGTCCGTGTGCAAAACACCAGGCAATGGACAGGCTGCTACCGGTCTTTCACCGAAATTCGTACCGTCATTTCGTGACTGGAGCCGGGGGCTAGTCGAACACGATTGTCAGCAACGTTGGCTGTTTCGACACACACCATGCCCGGCCATTCTGAATCGCCAAAGTCTGGCATTCGGCGGCTTTTGTCGATCCAGGGATTCCAGACTACGGTCGACAGAGAACCCGTTTTTTCGATGACGATCTGGCGGCCATCTCCGGAATCATGAATCACGACAGTATCTGCCGTGTTGAAGTAAACTCGGTCTGTCTCTTTGTTAAACGTAATAGGACAACCAGCGGGATCACAACGGCGAGCCTGACGCATCTTGTCGATGAAGCTGCTGTTCTCGAGCCCTCGAATTTCAGCGTTGCGCACATCGCTCACACAGAAATACGTGTGCAGTGCCTGTTCGAACGAAACAGGCTGTGTCTGTTCCGGAGACAATGTCGTCCGCATACATAGTTCAAGCTGCTGTCCCATCCGAATCTGAAGCTGCACGGTAAACGGCGCCACATGAGCTTCGAACACTAGTTCGGCGACACCGTTTGGATACCATCGCGATCGCACGGGGCTCCACTTCTGAATTCGCGCCGTGCCATGCGCCGGTCTGGAAGAATCAGCAGGGTGAGGACCAAACCACGGAAAGCAAACCGGCATACCGCCTCGAATGGGCTTTCCTGGTTCAAAGTACGACTGACCGCTCATCCACAGCACAGGCTTCCGACCAGTCGGTTGCCATGCCGTCACGTGAGCACCCTGGAGATAAACTTCTCCCTGAGCAACTGGCGTGTTGACGACAATCTTCTCAAGACCATTGACACCTGGTCTGACAGGAAAATCCATAATCGTCCCGTATGTTGGAGTTCAGTGAAATCATCCCAACCCGCAGCGTCAGCAAGGGATCACCGAGGGTAGCTTTCACCATGTGAATCGCAATCCCTCACTGACGTGTCGGGTTGTGATTATTTTGGCGTGCAGCGTCAGCAAGGGATCAGCGAGCACTGCTCAGGAATGGGCTGAAAACTGTTCCGCAAACTCAAGCACAATCCCATCGACAATCTGACGCAGAGCATCCACATTGGCTTCGCGCAGAAACCGGAAGTTTGTCCGGTTCAGTGACTCGCGATTTCGAATCGTGCCCTTTGTCGCAACTTCCAGAATGTGTGTGTCTGAAAAGGGGCGGACCAGAATCTCCAGACGGCTGTATTCGTTCTTCGCAGTACCTCGCCCGAGACGAATGTCATCTCTGCTGATTCTTGCGCCCCAGCCTTTTTCGTTGACAACCGTTTGGTAGTCGAAACCCGGGAAATGATCGCAGAGTTTCCGAAGGCAATTCTCAATATGCTCAGCGATCTCATTCCGCAATTGTGAATGTTGAAGCCGCAGCTGCTCTTCGGTCAAAGCATCCGCTTCCGCAGACGCGCCCAGCGCATTTCGATTCTGCTGTCCTCGCTGAATCGCTTTTTGCAATCGATCTTCAAAATCTGACATGCCCAACCCCTGATACTTTGCTGCCTAAACCTACTATCTCTGAAGCGCCCAAGTCGCGGTTCGCTCTACGAACAAAGCGTCACGATCCCGACATCCACCATCCCAACCGCCAAGTCGCCGGATTCAATCATCCCCAAAGCGACGCAGTCATCTTCCCACCTACTTCGCCACTTCCTGAACCGAAGTAACGAACGGCGCCGCCGTTTTGCTATGGTCTTTCCCGTCGTACACTCCGAAGTCGTTGAACAGGAACTTCTTTGCCAGACGATAATAGATGTTCTTCTCCGGGATCTCGTGGCCGGGATGGTACTGGGACGTTCGAGGAATCATCGACTTCAACTCCTGCATGGCAGTGTGGCGCGCCGTCGAGTCTTTCGCTCCGCAGGATTCCACAAGCTGAGCCAGCAACTCAGGTCGTTCAAGAACGATGCAACCGCGAGTCGTGTCCTGCGCGAGTTCTCGGAAGCCTGCAAGAAACTTCGACTGCGTGAACTTGTCGAAGAGCGATCGAGAATCATTCGTCGAATGGATGGATTCAGTGGAAAACTGAACGATCGGACACGGCTCGATGTCTCCCCATGGATTGATGTGGTGACTGATCCCGTTTGCCGCCGGGCAAAGCGCACGCCCCTCGCCATCGTAGTACGCATCAATAATGATGATTGGCTTCTTTGCTCGCATATCGACCACGAACTGCCGAGCACGCCGTTGCTGTTCCGGAGTGAGACACAGGTCTGTAGTCGCGTCCGGACCCATTGGGCGGTACACATGAAACCAGGTGTAGAGCACACCCATTTCGATCAGTCGGTCAACCCATTGTTCCGTAAGAAGATGATCGATGTTGGACTTTGCAAGGCTCGTGCAGACTCCCGTCATCACATTGTGTTTCAGGCAGTTTTGAATGCCCGTCAGAGTCTTGCTGTAGACTCCGGCCCTGCCACGCCGCTCATCGCTGATGATCTCATTGCCTTCAACACTGATCAGAGGAGTCACATTGCCCAGCTCAAACAAACGGCGTGCTGTGGCATCATCAATGAAATGCCCGTTGGTGAAGACCTGGAAGTAACAGTCCGGATGAGCAGCGATGATCTCCAGAATCTCCGGGTGCATGAACGGTTCACCGCCCACCAGCCCGAAGAACGAATTCCCCTGAGCCTTCGCTTCATTGATCAGGCGATTCATCGCCGGCAGATCAATCGTGTTCTGCTTATGAGCCACATCGACCCAGCAACCCTGACAACGCAGGTTGCAGCTGTTGATGATCGAGACGTATAGAAACGGAGGAAAAAACAGCCCCTTCTTCATCCGACGGCGATGTTTCAGGACCGAAAGTGACCCCTTGACGCCCATATTCCAGAACAGCTTCCAAAGAAGCCGCTTGTTGGTCTCAAAGAGCATCCGCTTTGCCATGCGGAGTGTGTACATGATGGTATCCACCGAGAAGGAGGGAATGCACACGGCAAATGTTCCACCGAAGAATGCCGTCTGCTTCGCGCAATTCTATGAGCATAGGCAGGCAGCGTCACGCATCAAGGGGGACTGAACCCCGGCAGTAACGGAATTCAAAGCCCCGGTGTTGATTTTTGGGAACCTGATAGGACTGTTTCGAGAACAGTTCGAAACTTCTGAATACTCAACTCCTTCGTGTATTCCGCTTCTGCGAGTTGCCGAGCGTTACGTCCCATCGAGTCCAGCTCGATCCGGTTATCGGCGGCATAGCGAATTTTTGCAGCCAGATCTGAAACCGAGCCGGGAGCAACGGTCAGCCCAATTTGACGACTTCGAACAATGTCATGAAGTTCTGTCCCTTCCGGAGCTGTTGTCAAACAGGGACGCCCGGCAGCGAGAATTCCGTAGAGTTTGCTGGGCATCAGGCACTTTGCGAGTCCTGCCGTCAAAGGAACCAAATGCAGATCTGCGGCGGTGAGACTGTTGGCAAGTTCTGAATGAGGCTGGTAGTCATGAAACGAGACATTGGTCAGACCGAGTTGCCGGTGCAGTTTCTTGAGGGGCTGTTCCTGAGAGCCTTTTCCGACCAGAGCGAAATGAATGCGGCCATCATCCGAAAGCAGTCGAGCCGCCTCCAGGACATCTTCGAGGCGTTGAGTTAGCCCAAGATTCCCAGAATACATGACCAGGAATTTTTCCTGTAGCCCCCAACTCCTTCGAATTGGGTTCTGATCTGCAGGGATCGGAAAGACACGACTGGTATCCGTCCAGTTTGGAACCACGAAGATGCGTTCTTTTTTTACTCCTGAGGCGATCAGCAGTTGTCGCATATCTTCGCTGAGAACCACCATCGCATCACAACTGCCATAGATGTCGAACAGTCGTTTTCGAAGGCGTCGAATTGGCCAGATGTCCGGGATCTTGCCGAGTGTGACAGCAACATCGGGATAGATATCCTGGAGATATCCGACGATTCGACAGCCTGTTCGTCTTCTGAGTTGACTGGCCTCGATCGGCAGCAGGAAGGGGTCGGTCTCAAAGACCACGACATCCGGACGATCGATGGTGCGGAGGAATGTTCGGGCAGAGCGAACGAAGGAAATGTAGTTAATGGCTTTGAGCCACATACGATGCTTCGGCAGAGTCGTATGTTTCAGGCGGTGAATAGTAACGCCGTTGTGAATGGACTGCTCGCTCCAACTGCTGTCATCAACCCCTCGTATAGAATTTGGCTGTCCAGCCATCACCGAGACAGAGAAATCCTGAGCAAGACCTTCACACAGTTCAGTCAGTAGTTGTCCTGTAGCCTCGACATCCGGCCAGTAAGAGCGATTCAGGAACAGAACGCTCGGTTTGTCGCAAGAGGCCATGATGGATGATCAAGCTCCGTAGTTACGGATAGCACGTTCTTGTTCAATGGATCACAACAAAACAAATACGGGACAACCGCTTCATACTGGCAAAGCGGTTGTCCCGTCGTTTGAGCCTTCCAGCCTCTAAGCTGAAGGCACTGGTCTAAGCCTTATCTGACTCAGACGATTCGCCAACCGTGAATGCTGGCTCACTGGACTGTTCGTCGGTGTAGTATTCCCGACCATCCTTACTGCCATACTGACCGTACTTGTAGTTGTAGTTCTTGTAATAGTAGCGGTAGTCGGAGTAACGGTAGTTTCCATAACCGTAAGCATCTCGCTCTTCGACACCGTTGACAACGACACCTGTAATGGTCGCCCCAACGTCTCGCAGCTGTTCGATTGTACGGCGTCCAAGGTCACGCGTATGTCGACTCAGTCGCATGCATACGATCGTTCCGTCAACCTGTGCTGCAACGCCGCAAGGGTCAGTGACTGCAAGCACGGGAGGCGTATCGACGATCACATAATCAAACATGTCCCGCAGCTTTTCGAGTTCCGCAGAGAACTCTGCTTTCGCCAGCAGTTCTGCCGGATTCTTAGGGCGTTTGCCACAAGGAATGACAAAGAAGTCCGGAACATATGTGTTCTGTACAACCTCAGGCAGAGTCAGTTCGCCGCGTAGCACATCAGCAAAGCCAACTTCGTTTGCGACACCAGTCAGCTTGTGTACCTTCGGTCGACGGAAGTCCGCCTCAACCAGAACGGTTCGCTTACCGGACTGAGCCAGTGAAGTTGCAAGGTTGATCGCAAGGGTTGACTTGCCATCGCCTGCCGCAGGACTGGTCACCTGAAGAACCTTATGACTACCGCTCATTGCACTGAAGCAGATTGCCGTTCTTACGGACCGATATGCTTCGGCGGGGCGGGATCGAGGCAAATGGACGGAGACGGCTGTCTTGTCCATACCTGCGTCAGAGGCAACAGATTTTAGTCGCTGCTCTGTGATGAATGGAATATGTCCAAGAATTGGTACACCGAATTCACGAATGATGTCTTCAGGCTTTCGGAAGCTTCGGTCAGCCATCTCGACTAGGTAACCAAGCACCAGTCCTGCAAGTGCACCTAGAAAACCGCCGAGACCAAGGAACCTGCTCATCACAGGGTAAACATGGGCTCCAAAGCTGGAAGGAGAAAGGACAAGTGCGGTGATCCCACCCATCTCCTTGTTCACTTCAAACTGACTGATTTGCAATGAGGTGTCATTGAACAGTTTCGCAAGACGATCCATCGCATTCTTGCGATTAGTGTCTTCAATCTCCTCATGCATCAACTCGCGAGCCAGCACGTCTTCACGATTGGCCAATTCCAGAAAGTCACGCTTCTTTCTCTCCAGGATTCGAATCTCTTCTCGAATGGAATCCAGATAGATCGAAAGAAAGTCTGTCGTGAGGTCTTTAGGGGCATCTGTCTCTTTGCTGGAATCGCTCCCCGCCAGCGATTTGAAGTGCTCTCGAGTCATCTGGATACGCATTTCGAGTTGCTTGAGCTTTGGGTGATCCGGACCTAGCTCTGTCGCAAGCGTTGCTTGTTCCACCAACATTGGAAAGATGATATCAGCGAGTGATTTTGCACTTGTAACTCCCTGTGACACGGAGTTTCCAACTACCGCATTACCTTCCTGCTGCTTGCCCACCAACAGCAGAATTGCTTCGCGCGACCCGTGACGACCAATTGCCTCCTCAAGCTGAGTTAGCCTGGAGCTGAGTTCGGTCATCTCCAACTCTGCTTCGGAGACCTTTTCGAATGCAGCCTTAGCCCGTTGCCTGTGGGGATTGGCACCATCGGTCGTGAGCTTTGCTGAGTCTCGAAACTTGGCATAGTCTTTTTCTGCTTCAACGAGCTTTTCATTGAAGTCGTCTTTGGCTCGTGACAGAAGTTTCTTCATTTCTTCTGACGCGTCTTTGTAGTTTTCCTTCTGGGCAATCACAAACTGCTCAGCCGCGGCCTGTCCAATCTTCTGAATGTCAGCCGGGTTGCCTCCAGTTACCGAAACCTGCAACACGTTTGCTGACATGCTCTTCGTTGAGATCATGCTCGCCATACGCGATACCGCATCCTGCATAGAAAGCCCTTGAAGAGTAGGAAGCTTTCCAAGGTCGTAGGTGGTGTATGCGGCTTCCAGGGTGCGTGGGCTGCGAATAACAAAATCCGCATCTGTCAGGTCCTTCTCTGCAATCAAAGTCCCCAACCTCGCATCGCCAAACTTATGGATCACCTGCACAAGCGCGTCAGATCGATAGACGGGGAGTTCACGGTTGAACAGGAGATAACCAATCCCCACCCCCATCAATGCAAACAGGATGACGAAGGATTTGCGGCGGCGAAGAAATCCGAGTAGGTCCAGACTTTCTGCTGAATCTTCCGCCTGCTGCTGGGCTTGTGGATTATCGTATGGCATGCTGGGCACGAAGCTCACTCCGTTCATCTAAGCCGGTACCTTGCGATCCGGCAGTGACTTGAAACATTTCTGCTATTTTGAGACGTTCTTGGTCCGTATTCCACAACAGAATCAGTTTTTCAAGAACTCGCTGCACAACCGCTGTTCACGGAAAAACTTGGGAGGTTTGGGTAGATCTGGTGTTGAAACTCAACACGGAAATCGCTGATCATCTCTTCACCTTACGCAACTTTGGCGGAAGATTCGCCAGTCGCTTCATCGATGCTGCCGCGATTTCATTTTCCGGGTCCAGCGTCTTGATGATGAACCACTCTTCGTGGGCCTCATCGATTCGGTCCAGGGCTTCCAGGCATCGCGCTCGCTCCGCCCGAATCTCATTGCTTGTGGGCCACTGGCCCTGGACTTGCCGAAGCCATTCATCAGCTTGCGCGAGTTGCTCCATCAAAATGAACTGACGTCCGCGAAGCACAGCAATCTTAGGCTCCAGACGATTCTGGGCCTCCGGCCACAGTTGCTCCGCTCGGGACAACAACTGCTCTTTGAAAACTGGTGCCTTTCGCATCTGTTCCGCACATTCGATACAACCGGCGTAACTCTCAGGACCGAACTTCTGGAAAGCAGCCGTCGGATCAGCTCCGGTAACGGCCCGTTCCAGAATGCTTGGGCGGAATCTCTCTGAAACTTTCAGGGAGCCATTCCATGCCATTTGTGCTTCCTCGACGCGCCCAGAACCTTGAAGCACTGACCCCAATAGGTAGAGTTCTCGCCCTGCTCCAGGATCCATGATCAGTTGGCGCAGCAGCGGATCCTGAATCGCGGCATCCTTTGATGCCAGGTTCCACGCAGCAAGATCCACAACCAAGTCCGGCACCCACGGTGACTCTGCGCTAAGTTTCACGGATTGGTTCAGCCACGGAAACTGTGTTTCAAATTGTTTCCAATGTGCTACCCATTTAGAACGGTCGATCTCGGAGGAAGCCAATAACTGTTCCGTCATTGAAGGCAGGGACAGTTTTTCAATGACCGATGGTTTGTCTGCTGCTTTGATCAATCCGTCATGAATCAGGAAATCGCAAAGCGCGTCCCGCCAAAGCCACTGGTTCAGTTGTGACAGGATCCGCCGAGATTCCAGGTCGTCGGGCCTGTGAGTAAGTGCCAGTGAAAGCGACGTAGAACATGCACTTCCGTTCTCCGCTGTTGCTTCTGGAGACAACGGAGATAGTCTTAGAAATCTCTGTGCCGCTGCGGATGCTTCATAAACG
>JAEUII010000466.1 GCA_016795145.1 Planctomycetaceae bacterium | reverse complement strand
GTTCACGCTGATTTCCGGAGTTCCTGCGCATGTATTTGCGTCGTCGATTGTTCACTCTGTGCCTCGCTGTTTTCGGGGCGTTCCTCACTTCGACATCACTAAGTGCCGGTGAGGCTGAGCTGAAAGCCGCACTCGAGCGCGCCGGGCAGAACCGACCGGAACTCGAAAAGGCCCTCAAAGAGGTTCCGGAAGCCGAACGTCGTGGGATGGAGTTCCTGATTGAAAACATGCCGGACCGGGATTTGACCGCGCTGTCGGCGGAGTTTCTTCTGGAGAACAGTCGGCTGACCTGGAAAGCTCTGAACGAAACGTCATGGGCAAAGTCGATTCCCGAGGACGTCGTTTTCGATGCCCTCCTGCCGTATGCAAATGTGAACGAACGCCGGGATCGCTGGCGTCAGGAGTTCTATGATCGCTTTCACCCGCTGGTTGTGAATGCAAAAAGCCCATCAGAAGCCGCGGCGATGTTGAACCAGAATGTCTTTCCGACTTTGAAGGTGAAGTATTCGACCGGCCGTAAGAAGGCAGACCAAAGCCCAATGGAGAGCATGGAGTCGGGACTCGCGTCCTGCACGGGTCTTTCCATCATTCTTGTCGACGCATGCAGAGCCGTCGGCATTCCCGCACGCATCGTGGGCACGCCGCTCTGGTCAAACAAGAGTGGCAACCATACGTGGGTTGAGATCTGGGACAATGGCTGGCACTTCACCGGCGCGTGTGAACCAACTGGCAACGCTCTGAACCAGGGCTGGTTTATTGACCAGGCCTCGAAAGCTCAGCGCGATGAACGTCTGCATGCCATCTATGCCGTCACGTTCCGAAAGAACGGACAATCATTCCCAATGGTCTGGGCTCGGGAGATCCACGACGTTTACGCGGTCAATGTGACAGATCGTTATGTGGCTCTGAAGTCACCAGTTCCGGAAGGACACGTTGCGGTTCGCGTTCGAGTTCGCAATGCGGCGGGCCAGCGAGTTTCAGTTCCTGTGCAGGTGCTGTCAGACAAAGGTGACTCTCTGTTTGAAGGAACATCGAACGACGAACGATTCGATTCCAACGACCACGCATCGGCCTATGTCCCAAAAGGCGCGACAGTTACCGTTCGAGTGAAAGACTCAAAGGAAGAAAAGACGGTCGTTGCATCAGACACAGAACAGCTTGTCGAACTGACTCAACCCTGATCTGCAGCACCAGAAATCACGCAACTTTGTACTTTGATCCAGCCGACTCACCCAAATCTCCGGGTGTGCAACTGAAGCAGATAAAGGAATTGAGTGATGAAATCGACGACTCGAACGAGACTTGCTCAGGGTCTCATCGTGTTACCGCTCTTTGCGCTCGCCATCAGTGGCTGCGCGCCGGAACCGGAGACATCAAAGTCCGCACCGATCCCGGAAGTGACCGTCGCTACCCCGCAAAGCCTTGAGATTCGTGATTACGAATACTTCACAGGCCGTGTAGAGGCGACGTCCGAAGTAGAGATTCGGGCACGAGTCAGAGGAAATCTGATGAAGCTGAATTTTCAGCCCGGGACAGAGATCGCGGAAGGTGCTGTGCTGGCGGAAGTGGATGTTCGACCCTATCAGGCAGAACTCGACAAAACCAAAGCTCAGGTCGGCGAAGCGCAGGCACGCTTGTCTCGCCTTGAGGGTACATTCCAGCGATTGTCGGCCGCTCGTGAAAAAGGGGCGGTCTCTGAAGAAGATTTCCAGAAGTCGCTCGGTGAAAAGAACGAAGCGGCAGCAACGCTGGAGTTAGCAAAGGCCGCCGAGTCACTGGCGCAGCTGAATGTTGACTATTGCCAGGTCAAGAGTCCGATTGCCGGACGAGTCGGAGATCGACTGGTCGATGAAGGCAATCTGATCAATGACGGACTTCAGGGAGCAACGCTTCTAACAAGAGTCGTAGCCGTTGATCCTGTGCAGATCGCCTTTGATATGGACGAGAATACTCTGCAAAAACTTCAGCAGGCCGTTCGTGATGGGAAACTGAAGTCGCAGGAAGAACTGGCCGTGCCACTGGAAATTGGACTGCCCATTCACAATGGCCAATACCCTGTTGCGGGAATTCTGAGGTTCGTTGACAACCAGATCGATTCAAAGACTGGAACGATTCGACTGAAAGCGGAATGTGCGAATCCGAAGCCGGAAACCGGTGGTCGACTGCTGACGCCCGGAATGTTTGTGCGTGTTCGAATTCCAATCGGTGATGCTCGCACGGCGATGATGATTCCCGAGTCTGCCCTTGGTTCCGACCAGGGCACGCGTTATCTGTTTGTCGTTGGCGATGACAAGAAAGCCGTTCGCCTGAATGCTCAGGTCGGTCTTCAGCAGGGCGAACTCCGGGAGATCCTGTCCGTGCAGGTTCCAGGCAGCAAAGAGTCCCGACCTCTTCAGTCATTAGATCGAATCATCGTTCGAGGCTTGCAGCGAGTACGATCCGGGGCAGAAGTGGCGATTCCTGAGTGACTGATGGAACAATTCCTGCTCGCGCGTCTGCAAGTTAAAGGTTTCGTTTGGAACGTAGTGGATCTTGCTAAAGATCCTCGAGTCGCAGTGTGGAATCGCAATCAGGGGACTGACGTCGCCCCGCTCGCCTTATTTGTTATTCGCTTCTGAATTCTCCGAGAGGCCTTCTGTGTCTGCTATCTCTCGATTTTTTATTGACCGACCGATCTTTGCATCGGTGATATCTGTGGTGATCGTGATTGCCGGAGCTGTGGCGGTCGGAGGACTTCCGATTGCTCAGTACCCCGACATCGCGCCTCCGACGATTTCCGTCACGTGTCTCTATCCTGGTGCCAATGCCAGTGTGGTTGCCGAAACGGTCGCGGCTCCGATTGAGCAGCAGGTGACCGGCGTGGAGAACATGCTGTACATGTCGTCGCAGTGTACGAACGACGGTCAGTACAGTTTGACGGTGACCTTTGACCTCGGCGTCGATCTGGATATGGCTCAGGTCCTGGTACAGAACCGAGTCAACCTCGCGCTGCCGACGCTGCCGGATGTTGTGAAGCAGACCGGTGTGAGCGTGAAGAAGAAGTCACCGAGCATTCTGCTGGTGATCAATCTGTTCTCACCAGATGGCTCACGCGATCAGCTCCAGTTGAGCAACTATGCGACGATCAATCTGCGTGATGAGCTGGCTCAAATCTCCGGCGTTGGTGATATCTCAATGTTCGGTCAGCAGGACTATTCGATGCGAGTCTGGCTGGATCCGGAAAAAGTGGCGGCTCGCAATCTGACGGCCGCTGATGTAGTCGCTGCACTTCGCGAACAGAACGTCCAGGTCGCTGCAGGCTCGCTGGCTCGACCGCCAGTTCCGAGCGGTCAGTCCTTTCAATACACGCTCAGTACCCTGGGACGACTGCAGGATGCCGACCAGTTTTCTCAGATCATTGTGCGAACGGGATTCGACGGCGAAACAGTACGGCTGAAGGATCTGATTTCAGAACAGCGAGTCGACTCCAGCACGGGCCTGACCTTGGGCGGCATTCAACGAGGTGCCAAGTCGGTCGATACGTATTGCTATCTGGACGGTCAGCCTTCGGTTGGACTGTCGATCTTCCAGGCACCAGGTTCAAACGCACTGGAGACTGCGGAACGAATTCGTGAGCGAATGGCGGAGCTGAAGGAACGTTTTCCGGAAGGCCTGGACTACGGGATCGTTTACGACACGACCCCGTTCATTGATGAATCGATCCATGAAGTCTTCAAGGCTCTTCGAGATGCCATTGTGCTGGTCGGTATCGTTGTGCTCATCTTTCTGCAGTCGTGGCGAGCCACACTGATTCCCCTGATTGCTGTTCCCGTCGCCATTGTGGGAACCTTCGCCGTGATGGCGGGCATGGGATTCAGCCTGAACAACCTGTCTCTGCTGGGCCTGGTGCTGGCGATCGGAATTGTGGTCGACGATGCAATCGTTGTTGTGGAGGCTGTCGAACACAACCTTGAACACGGCATGGAGCCTCATGAAGCCGCGCGAAAGGCGATGGACGAAGTCGCCGTGCCGGTCATCGCCATTTCTCTCGTGCTGATGGCCGTGTTTATTCCGTGTGCTTTCATCACAGGAATGACAGGGCAGTTCTTCCGACAGTTTGCGGTGACAATTGCCGTCTCGACATTCTTCTCTGCACTGAATTCGCTGACACTCAGCCCGGCTCTTGCGGCGATTCTGCTGCGACGAAAATCCGAACAGACAGACATCCTGACGAAGGTGCTGAATGTGGTATTGGGCTGGTTCTTCCGTCTCTTCAACACGGCCTTCGACAAGGCGTCGCACGGTTATGCGAAAGTTGTCGGCTGGACACTGCGACTGGCTGTGATCGTCCTGCTCGTCTACGGTGGGCTGCTGTATGCGACCTATTACAGCTTCACTCATGTTCCGACCGGCTTCGTTCCCTCACAGGACAAGGGCTACCTTCTGGTCAACGTGCAGCTTCCCGACGCCGCATCGCTGGAACGCACGGATGCGGTCCTGAAGCAGATCGAAGCCATTGCAGTGGGTGCGGCAGGAAAGGGCGAAGGCAAAGCGGAAGGAATTCCGGGGATTGCCCATGTCATTTCCATCGCCGGCCAGTCTGTTGTTCAGAACGCGAATGGATCGAACTTCGGATCCATGTTTCTGATTCTGGACGAGTTCGAGGAACGCCATAGTCCGGAGCTTTCTTCAGTCGCCATCGCGACAAAACTGCAACAGGCCACGTTCAGAAAAATCCAGGATGCTGCGGTCGCTGTCTTTGGACCACCGGCCGTTGATGGACTCGGAAACGCCGGCGGGTTCAAGGTCATGATTCAGGATCGTTCTGTGTCGGGCTTCGGTGCTCTTCAGGAAGCCGCTGACAGTTTTGCGGTCGCCGGCAATCAGGAACCAGAACTTGCCGGGATGTTCAACACCTTTCGCGCGAATACGCCTCAGATGTATGTGGATGTGGACCGTGAGAAGTGCAAGTCGATGGGCGTGCCGCTGAATGATGTCTTTCTGACGCTGCAGGTTTATCTGGGTGGGTTCTACACGAATGACTTCAACGAGTTTGG
>JAEUII010000437.1 GCA_016795145.1 Planctomycetaceae bacterium | reverse complement strand
TTGTGCATCTTTTCTGGAGACACTTACTACCATCTCTGGTTTATGTATTCGCTTGCTGGTGTTTATCTCGCGATGCCGTTCTTCAGCCATCTCACAAAACTCGAAAACTCGCGGCTTCTTACACTAGCGGTGATCTTGTACTTTACGATTGGAGTATTCCTTCCATTCTTAGCGGATGTCGGATATTCTGCGACTGGCAGAGATTTTCGTTGTGGTATTGCATGTCCGCCATTCACGGGTTTTATGGGTTTTGGAATTGTTGGATTTGCATTGACTCGAGTCAAGCAATCGCCACGGCGGCGATTCGGTGCTCTGGCGATACTGATTCTCTCGACCTCGACAACGATTTCTTTGACATTTTTCTCGTCACTTGAAGCGGGGACGGGTGTTGAGACTCATTTTGTCTATCTGAATCCACTTGTTGCATGCAGCGCTTGCTGTTGTTTTTACTTATTGATGCTGGATCGCATTCCGCCTCAGTTGAGCCTGATTGCATCTCGGGTATCGCAATACAGTTTCGGAATCTACCTAATACATCCGCTCATCATAGATGGGCTCAAGTACCTCCGTTTTCCGAGCCTCTCGGTTCTTAGCGGGCCACTTTCTGCGATCATTGTTGTCATTTTGTCGCTTCTCACGTGCCAGCTAATGTACAGGCTGAAGTTCTTTCGTTCACTAGTGATGTGATTTCGACGAAGTGGAAGCCTTGTCAATACCCCCGACTTGCCTGGTCGCAGTCCTCTTTACTTGATCATCGATGGTTCGAACTCTAGCGTTCCTTGCAGATTGGTTTTCCCCGGGTGTTCGCGCTGGTGGGCCGATTCGTAGCTGCTCGAATCTCGCGGAACTTCTGCAGGACACGAATGCTGTCAGTGTGTTGACGTCATGCTACGACCTTGGCGTCACGGAACCCTACAAGGGAGTGCCACTTAGTTCCTGGACCGCATGGAGAGGCGTCCAAGTGTTCTACGCCGGTAGCAGCTTGAATCGGATTCGTGAGACCACCCGGGTGTTGTGGAAGCTGCGACTCGATAGAGAGTCTTCTCTCTACTTGAACAGCATGTTCTCTTTTGCTGGAACGCTGTTTCCTCTTGTGATTCGTAAGCTCTGGATGTGCAGGTTTCGAACGGTCTTGGCGCCGCGCGGAATGCTGAAATCCAGCGCACTGGCCCACAAATCGTGGAAAAAGCGACCGCTGCTGGCACTTCTTCGCTGGACAGGACTGACCCGCGGTGTCGTCTTTCATGCGACGTCGGAAGACGAAGTGGCTGAGATCAAGGCGACGTTTCCGGGTAGCGAGATCGTTCAGATTCCAAACGTTCCTGCATGCCCAGTTTCTAATCTGACACACTCCAACAAACAGTTGGGTGCCGTTCGACTGCTCTTTGTGGGACGAATTCATCCCATCAAGAACCTGCTGTTTTTGCTTCAAGTGCTGAAGAACGTTCGATGCAGCGTCAGTCTAGAAGTCGTCGGCCCAGAGGAAGACCAGAAGTACGTCACCCTATGCCGCGAGGCCGCTGCAAGTCTTCCTCCCAACATTCGTGTCGAGTTTCTGGGGGCGCAGACTGAGGACGTGATTCAGTCGAAACTTAAAGAGACAGACGCGTTTGTTCTCCCAACAGAAGGGGAGAATTTTGGGCATGCAATCTTCGAGGCCTTTGCGGCTGGTGTGCCCGTAATCATCAGCGATCGGACGATGTGGAGAAACCTGACGGATCGATGTGCCGGCTGGGATCTTTCGCTTCAGAATCCTGTGGCTTTCGCGCAAGCAATTGAATCGATTGCAACCATGGGGCCAGACGAACATCAGAATTGGAAGTTTGGTGCCTTGCAGGTTGCGAGGGACTTTCTCGCGAGTGCCGATTTGAAGCGAAAGTATGAAGCCTTGTTTTGGCCTCAATCTCGCGATGAAGCTGAGCAACGTTGAGCCATAACCGCAGATGGGCGCAGATTTCCGCGGATAAAGCATTTGGCGAGCGGAGCGTGTCAACGTTCCGGTATGCGATGCTTCAGTCATTGTCGCGCAGGCGGCACGCAAGTGTAGAGAACTGGGTTCCCGCCTTCGCGGGAATGACGATGGTTGTAGTGCAGCGTCACCATTCGTTTCAAAGTGTGATCATCCAAACAAGCGAAGTACAGGCGTAGTAACCTGCGCCGCTCGCCATGAAGCTGAGCAACGTTGAGCCATAACCGCAGATGGGCGCAGATTTCCGCGGATAAAGCATTTGGCGAGCGGAGTGTGTCAACGTTCCGGTATGTGATGCAAGTTAGTCAATCCCACGCAGGCGGGGAGCTGGTGTGGAAAAACTGGGTTCCCGCCTTCGCGGGAATGACGATGGTTGTAGTGCAGCGTCACCGTTCGTTTCAAAGGGTGCTCATCCAAACAAGCGAAGTACCGGCGTAGTGACCTGCGCCGCTCGCCTGAAAGCATATGTCAACACCTGAGCCAAAACGTGATTTGTCCAAATACCGTGTGACAGGCTACCACCCTGGGCGCGGAAAATTGGTGCAGGTTCTTTGGTACGTGACCAATGCGCTGATCTTCAATTCTCAGTGGTTTCCGTTCTCGGCTTTGAAGGTGCTTCTTCTGAGGCTCTTTGGGGCCAGGATTGGACGGGGCGTCAATATTAAGCCACTGGTACGGATCAAACTTCCCTGGCGGCTCTCTGTTGGGGATCACAGCTGGATTGGGGAATCTGTTTGGATTGACAATCTGGCCGAAGTGAGGATTGGCAGCAACTGTTGCATTTCGCAGGGGGCCTACCTGTGCACCGGAAGCCACGATCATCGAAGTGAGTCGTTTGACCTTCAGGTTCGCCCAATCACGATTGAAGATGGGGCATGGGTCTGTGCAAAGGTCGTCGTCCTTGGGGGAGCCGTCGTGGCGGCGCACTCAGTGATCTCCGCTGGTTCGTGCGTGCACAAAACCCGAGTTTCGCCAGCGCCCTCAGAGTGAGGCAGGGCAATTCCACTCGCTTGATCAGCGGATTCTTCGCCGTCGAACATCAAAGCTGTGAAAGGGGAATTCGTTGTTCGCACAGCCGGAATTAAGGGCGATCAAGAGCGTAGAAGACTGGCTTCCCGCCAAACAGAACGACGAGAACCCGGTCGATTGAACCGCGAATGGACGCGAATCAACGCGAATAACGCAGAGAAACTCATACCGGAGCGTTGACACACTCCGCTTGCCAAAGAAAAGGATGGGGAGCGCGAATAACGCAGAGCAGTTTTTCTCCAATGGTCTCGTGCCATGTTGGGCAAAAGACGCGATGAAAAAAATACCGGAGCGTTGACACACTCCGCTCGCCAAAAAGGAGGCGGTCTTTGCAGATCATCACTCGGAGAGTGGCGGATACTCGGCAAAACCGCAGTTTGGCGAATTGGGGGATTTGCGAAGAAAGCTCCGAATTTTTGGTTGACTTCGGTTTTATCGTTTGTTGAACTCCTCAGATTGGCGGATTTTGTTGTTTCCCCCAAAAGAAAGTAGGGTGGTTAGATGAGAAGCTTGCTGGTTGCTTTGACCTGCCTGTGTATGGTAGGTGGAGTTGCGAAGGCCGACTTCGTAATTGACGATTTTGACGCCGGTTCTTCAACGTGGAATTTTGGTGACGGTACACAAGTCCTCTACAATTTGACCAGCCCTGCGACAGGAGCTGGGAATTCGGATTTGAATGGTACGTTGTCGATTCTGAATACCTCAACAGTGGCTTCATTGGCTGTTGGTGGAGGAAATTTCTTTGTCACCGCCGGTGCAATTGGTGATACCTTGAGTTTGGTGTATGACTTCGCTGCCCTTACACCGTTGAATCTGAATCTGGCCAGTACGCAATCGGTTTACTTCAATATTTTCGAGGAAGTATCTGGAAATTGGAGTGCCGCGGTCACATTCACGGACAGCGCAAATGTTGGCCAAACGTTCGGGTTTACGCCAGTGAGCGGTGCTTCCGTTGTCATTAATAGTGTGGACGTGACAACTCCCAACAAGTCGTCGATCGACAAGATTCAAATCGATTTGACGTACAACGGTGGGGCTCCTCCACGTCGTATTCGTAATAATGGTCTGAATTCGCTGCTTTCAGCCAATCCAGAACCTGCTTCTCTTGCCCTGCTCGGATTGAGCGGTGCGTTCGGCATGTTCTACGCTCGACGTCGCAAGAAGTCTCAGGAAACGACTTGATTCCTTAATTGACCTGGGGAAACAATCGAGGCCGTGGCATTTGCCACGGCCTTTTTTCGTTTGTCGAGGTCGCCAGTCCATGTCGTCAATCCCGGATTCACGCACCGGAAATCGTCAATGGACTATCGCACTGGCGGTAGTCTGTCTCGCTCATGCCCATTTCCTTTTTAGTCTGGGCCGCTGGATGTGGGGACGAGCCCACTACCAGTTTTTTCCCGCGGTTCTGATCGCGGCCGCGTTTCTTGCCTACAAACGCCGGGACACCGTTCAGCTGAATGACTCGTTTCGTCTGGGAATTCGCACCGGTCTGATCGCCCTAACGAGCGTGCTGCTTTTCGTAGTCGGCTCCCTCTTCCAGAGCCACTGGCTCGGCTATCTCTCATGGCTTACTGCAGTGCTGGCGATCATCTGGCATTTTACAGGAAAATCTGGAGCAGAGCAGTTGCGTGGGCCTCTGTTTCTGCTGCTGCTGATCCTTCCGATCCCGCTGAACTTTGATCTGAAGCTCATCATCTGGCTTCAGCAGCTTGCTTCACAGGCGGCCAGCTGGCTCCTGGATCTTCTTCACATTCGTCACAACATTTCCGGGATCGCCATCATCACGGTGCAAAAGAGCTACATGGTCGAAGAGGCCTGCAGCGGTATTCACTCGTTGTTCTCGTGTCTGTGTGCGGTTGTGTTCTTTTGCGTGTGGAACCGTTATCACCTGTTTCGCATTCTGGCAGTGGCCAGTGTGGCCGTGTTCTGGGTTCTTGCAGCTAACGCGTTTCGTGTCTTCATGGTCGTTTACAGCGAAGCCCGCTGGGGCCTTCCGCTCGATTCGGGATGGCGTCATGAACTCCTCGGCGTCGTCACATATGTTATCGCCCTCGGCATGTCTCTCAGCACGGACAGACTGATTCGCTTCTTTGTTCCAATGGTGACTGCGGACTCCGTCAAGGCCTCCACAAAATTCCACACGGCAAACTCAACAATTGAAGACCTGCAGAATACTTCCGCGAAGCTGAAGGAAAACCTCGAACGGTTCCTGAGCAAAGGTCGAGTGACGCAAGGTGCCACGGTCGCCATTCTGTTGGCAATCGGTGTGCTGATCTACGCCCCGCTGACCATCGCCGATGTGACTCGCGTGGTTCGTCAGCGTCTGGCCAGTTCGAGCACGACGGCCCCTGTTGCACCTCCTTCTGCCGGGTACGGCGAAGCATTGAGCGTTGACAACGCAATGCCAGCAGCTGTGAGGGACTGGCAACTGGTTAATGTAGAAAAGATCGACCGGTCGCCGGATGACCCGCTTGGGATGACATCCACGATCTTCCATTATTCGAACTCTGACCTTGAAGTGGCCTTTTCGGTCGACGGCTATTACGACGGTTGGCACGACCTGGCCTATTGCTACACGGGTCTCGGATGGAAGATTAAGAACCAGAACAATCTGACCGGCAACGCTGCGGCACAGACCACTGCTCTGGATCTGTACAAGGACTCCGGACATCAACTGGTCAGTTACTTCAGCTGCTATGACTCAGTGATGAATCCAGTCAGTCCCGGTGAAAAGACGATCGGTGCGATCCGGACGTTTGACAACCTGCTGGAGCGACTCGGCGCGGAGGCGGCACCTTCAACAGAGACCGTTGTGCCGCCTGTTTTTCAGCTACAGTTAACCTATGTTGGCGAGCAGACACTTCTGGACCTGGAACAACAGTCTCTTCAGTCCCTGTTTGAAGAACTCAGCAAGCATGCGATTGAGCACCTGAAGGAGAAGGGACGATGAAACTGTTCAAAAAGCTCCGCCGAGAGTTTGAAAAGCGAACGCGGTACTTTCGCTGGCCCAGGTTTCTGACGTTCGGCTACTACTGGACGATCCTTTGGTATCCGATCAACTGGTTCATTGAAAACTGGCGACGGCAGCGTCTCTGGGACCTGGTTCTTGGCTTGCCGGCGTTGATCGGACTCGTCGGGATCCCTGTGTTTGTCGCGAAGGCCGGCGGGCCGGAACGTTCGATCTCTGCAGACTATTTTGCAGAAGCGAAGGCTGCCATCGCCGCAAATCAACTGGAGAGAGCCGAATTTCTGCTGACTCGAGTGATTGAGCAGAACGATGCGGTCAAACCGGATGCCCACTACCAACTTGCACTGGTGCTCGAAAAGGATGGCCAGAAAGGCCGTGCCTTGCAGCTGTTCCGCATGCTGGCTCCTGAAACTCAGCGAGGAAACCGGGAGGCTCATCGCCGCCTGGCCATGATGCTGGCAGAAGATATCAGCAGCCGCAGTGACGTGGAGAGCATTCGAAGTCTTCACTGGCACCTGACCTGTGTTGGGGACGATGGAACTCCCGACCTTTCGATGGCTTGGGGGCGTTACTATCTGGCCCTGCGTGACCTGAAGAAGTCTCGCGAATACCTTCTAAAGGCGGCTGATGTTCATCCGGAGCTGTGGCAAACTCTGGGGGCCATTGAACTGCTGTCGGGCCTTCCGTCGTCGGCGGTCACCAGTTATCAGCGGTCCGCCGACTACCTTTCAACAAAACTGTCCGAAGCTCCAGGCGATCAGCGGACTCGGGTTGACTATGCCACAGTACTGATCAAGGTCGGTCGGCTGGACGACGCGAAACGAATTCTTGAAGAGGGCAAGCTGCTGAACCCGGAAGGGCCCTGGATGAACATGATGGCTTCCGTGATGGTGGCCTACCACGACGTGAAGTCCACGGAGCAGACGCCATTGTCCGAGCTACTTGGCTATCTGGCTCAGGCACTGAATTACGATCCCAACCATGGAGGCGCACTGAACCGACTGATGGCGTACGCGACAGCATCGGTCGATGGCAATGTCGACCTGAAGACGATTCTTGCCAGAGTCATCGCCGAAGGAAAGCAACCTGCACTGGCACACCTTGCGATGGGGAATCTGTGCTGGCTGGAAAAGAACACTGACCAGGCAATGTTCCATTTTGAACGAGCGATGGAACTTCGCGAAGATATGGCAGTGCTGATGAACAACATGGCATGGCTGTTGGCCACCGACGAAAGAAAACCTGATCTCGAACGAGCAATGGTCCTTGCCGAACGAGCCCTCAAGGAACGACCAACTGACCCATCGTTCCTGGACACTCGGGGAACGATCTACAAGCTTCAGAAGAACTGGAACGGCGCGCTCAATGACCTGGAAAAAGCCCTGCCAGGTATTCGCAACAAAGCTTCAGTGCACACGAAGCTTAGCGAAATCTATACTGAGCTGGGAATGAAAGAACTGGCCGAACAACATCAGATCCTTGCTCAACAGGAGGAGCAGAAAAAGGGGCAAAAAGTTCGAGCTGTGAATGAGGCGAAGCCGTAGTTTCCGGTTCCTGGTTCTTGGTTCGTAGTTCTTGGTTCTTCGTTGAACCCTCCCCTCCCGGACCGGGAGGGGTCGGCCGACAGGCCGGGGGAGGGCACTGCGATTTTGGCCTTCGTTTTGGTTTTAGTGTTGCCAATCAGTTGAAACACAGCCAGTGCTCGGCCCGCCCCCGAACTTGCTGACGCTCGTTC
>JAEUII010000409.1 GCA_016795145.1 Planctomycetaceae bacterium | reverse complement strand
TGAGTTTCGAAAAGCGATGCTCAACGCAAACCCGGAAGCAGAAGCATCCACCATCACGACTCAGTCCAGCATCTGGCCCTGGACAACCCGCCCGTGCCCAGCCGTCAGCGTGACGATCAACGCTGGCCCGCTAAAGTATTGATCCAGTCTTCCGGCTCGCTTCCCGCATCTTCACCCGTTACCCGCCGCAGCATTTCCATAATCCGCAGCATCGCCATTCGCCTTGATCTTTCGACAACTTGGTCGAGAGCAGATCCTTCCGGTTGTTTCGTCCCTGAAGCGTAATAGTCGCGGACGTACTCCAGTAACTGAACCGCCGCTTTCACATCCGGCGGATCCTGACTGAGTGCAATCTGAGCACGATCGGCGGTATCGGCGAAGACTGTGATCTGTTCATCCGCAAACGACACTCGTATCCGCAGTTCGACATAGAGGAAAGACTGCCACACGATCACGACGAGCAGTGCGACAATCGCGACTGTGCTGAAGATCTTTCGCGGTGTTGTCATTTCACAAGTCCAGGGAAAACAGTCGACCATCGGCAACAGGCTCTATTCAACGCACCAGCTGCTTCATCCGAAAAAAGCCAAACACCAGAATCACGATCCCACAGGTAATCGCCAGCACAGCGAAGGCCCCAATCGCAAGAGCAACCAAACGGGCAGGAGTCCCGGTCAGCTGCGAGGTATTGCTCAGGGGATACGAACCGTCGCGAAAACCGTTCCACGCAAGCCTGACCAGCATCACACCAAAGCCGAGGGACGTACAGGCAGCTCCCAGAAAAACGAAGCCAAGTTTCACTGGGTCCGGGTTCATGGATGAGTTCCAAACTGACAATCCACTGCCGGCACGACGATTAGCGCACGTTCAGTTGAGATATGGTTGCCGGTCGTGTTTTCGAACTTGATGCTCAACAATACTGCGGAAACAGTGCAAGCGGTAGTCCAGCCTGATTTCGTCGCTCTCTCGACCAGATCACAACCGACTGTGCGCAAAAAAGATCGTGGCGGACACGGCTTAGAATTCTGAGGGACGTGGCGATCGCCAAACTACTTCGTTGCGAGTTCAATGAAATGAAAGCCATCAGACTCGGACCATCCAAGGATCCGTCCATCGCTCGACACTGCGGGTGCTGAACCCGTTGCGGAACGAGGCAAATTCAGCACGAGCTCGCCAGTCGTTGAATCGAACAACTGAATGAAAGGCACTTTTTGGCACGCTGCGGAGATCACTCGCTTCCCATCAGCGGTGAAGATTCCACCATGGACATAGCACGGAAATGGTCCAGCGTTGAAATGCTGTTTTCCATCAGCCACATCGAACACCGCGAGGAACTTATTGACATTGCCGCGCGGGGAACTTGCGATCTTGCTGCCATCCGGACTAAAGGCGAGCCCCATCGTGTAGGAGGCATGTCGAAAGGACGCTGTTTCCTTTCCGGTCTTCGCATCAAAGATCAGGATGTCAAACATGCCACCGGTAGCAACCACATCGCCTCGCGGACTAAACGCAAGCCCTTCGCCAAAGTTGTAACGCTCCCCCACATCGGCAACCTTCTTTGGTTCAGCATCTGAAAGCGACCAGAGTTCCATCGCTGATTCACCTTCGGCCACAAACGCCGACCCATCGGGAGAAACCACGAGTTCCCGCACGGGCTTTGTTCCCAATGACACAGACGAACGACGCTCCCACGTCTTTGCATCCCACACAACGACATCGCCGTTCTGATACCCAGCGATGAATGTCCTGCCGTCGAGACTGAAAGCTCCGGCCCAAATCGCTCCGCCAGTCTCGTGCGATGCGGTTTTCTCCGCTGCATCACGATTGCCGAGGTCATGAATTCTGAGGACGCCATCGCGGCAAATGAATGCGACCTGTCGCTCCGCCGGATTAAGAACACCGTAACGAGTATCAATCTTGGGCACAGAAACCGTCTGAATCAGATCCGGGGCAGCTCCACTTTCAGGAGCCGCTGCGGCGCGTGCCACGAGGTATTCATACTCGAACCCTCGCAATGACTCCTCGGTGGTTTCAAGCTTCTGGCGGGCTTCCGAAATTCGGCCAGTGTCAAGGTCGGCCTGTGCCTCTGCAATCGCAGTGACATACTCCTTTGTGATGGCAGGCGGCGACGACTGAGCATTCGTTGCTCCGGATCCGGCAACAACGAAAAGGAAACACACGGTGATACTAAGACGCAGGGTCCTGAGATTCATGAGACTGTCTTCTCCTGAGCCAGACACCCTCAATCAGCAGGTCGTTGTCATTCCCGACCACAGTGCGCAATCAGACGGGGGGTGTCAAAACAAGTTCTTGTAGCAGTCATTGACCGCGTGAGACAGTTTCTGACGGAGAAATGGAAGATTTTCTGACCGCGGCGACGTATTCGACCGAAGACTCGGCGAACCGTGCGGCGTGAGCCCACCGAGTGCGATTCCTGCGATTCCCGGTGGTTCCATCACAAACACCAAAAAACCAGGAACCAGGAACCACGGACTAAATAAACCTCGGAAGGCTGACACCTTCCGCTCGCCGTAAGGAACGAAGGCGTTGCCCGGCAGGGCAGGGCAGAGCAGGGCAGGACGAGCAACTTGGAAGGCGCTATTCCGCTTCCGACGGACAGACTCGCACGAGTTCCTCCAGCGTGGTTTCCCCCGCAAGGACTCGCTGCCAGCCATGTTCGCGAAGAGTTTGCATGCCCTGTTCGATGGCGACGTTTCGAATTTCGCCAGCGGCACTGCGGTCCATGCAAAGCTGCCGCAACTGAGGACTGTTGATTAGCAATTCAAAAATCGCAACTCGGCCGGAATAGCCCGAATAATGACATTCGCGGCACCCCTGATTTCGCCACAACTGCGCATCGCGTGGAAGCCTCAGATCAGGCGGCAGTTCGTCGGGCCCTGGAACCCAGGTTGTCCTGCAGTGAACACACAACTTCCTCAGCAGCCGCTGCGCAAGAACGGCTTCAAGAGTACTTGCTACCAGATACGGCTCGACGCCCATATCGATCAGACGAGTGAACGCACCAGCCGCGTCGTTTGTGTGGATCGTGCTAAAGACCAGATGTCCCGTGAGCGATGCCTGAATGGCACTGGTCGCGGTTTCGGCATCGCGAACTTCGCCGATCAGTACAACATCCGGGTCATGGCGAAGAATGCTGCGAAGGCCTGCGGCGAACGACAAACCAATCTGACTCTGAACATGAATCTGACTGATCTGTCGCAGGTTGTATTCAACCGGGTCTTCGATCGTAATGATCTTCAGATCCGGACGACGAATCTCACACAACGAACTATAAAGCGTTGTCGTCTTGCCGCTGCCGGTTGGACCAGTGACCAGTATCAGTCCATGTGGCCGACGAATCAGTCGGTTCCATTTGTCTCGAAGCGATTCCGGAAACTGCACGGTTTCCAGACTCAGCGAAGCGCGGGCTCGGTCGAGCAGTCGAAGGACCACACCTTCGCCGTGCAGCATCGGAATGATGGAAACTCGAACATCGATCTCGCGACCACGGATCGTGATTCGGATTCGACCGTCCTGAGGCAGTCGCTTCTCCGCGATGTTCAGCTTCGCCATGATCTTCAGACGACTGACAATGGCAGCCCGGAATCTCTGAATCTCCGGAGGCACAGGCTGAACGCGCAGCATTCCGTCGACACGAAAGCGAACGATCAGCTCTTCCTCTTCCGCTTCGATATGGACGTCGCTCGCCTGCTGCTGTACCGCTTCCAGGATCAGTTCATTCACCAGCTTAACGACAGACGTTGCCTGTGAAGCATCTCCGATCTCATCACCAGCGGCGGCCTGAAGAGTATCGTACTCCTCTTTGGACAGGTCCATCAGCTCGCGCACTGTCCCGCCGCCGACGCCAAGGCTTTGCTTCAGCACTGACTGAATCTGTTCTTCGCTCGCAACAACGGGTTCGAAGTACAAGCCAGTGCGAACCGTCAGCTCTTCCAGTGCGGGGATGTTGACCGGGTCGGCAATCGCGACTCGAACCCGATTCCGGATTTTTTCCAGCGGAAGGATGGAATCACGGAACAGCGACTGACTCGGAAAGAACGCAACCAGCGCGTTATCGACCTCGATGCCTTCAAGGTCAAGATACGGCAATCCAAACCGACTGGCCAAGGCCTGAGCCGGTGTTGGCTCATTGATCGGGCTACGCTGGATCATGGGAGTTTTCAACCGCCGTGAAGACAATCATCCGTCAGTCCAACATGCAGAGTTGGGACTTCCGAAAGGCTAAACCATGGTTCGATCCAGTCGGGTGAATCCGCGAAGGGCGATCGCGGATGGGCAAAGATTCGGAGCAGATTTTTCCCAATGTTTCGGGATGTTGAGCTTCGGCAACGCCATGTAGCGGAACGGCGCAAGCCGCTTTCCAACTTGTTCTTCAAGCGCTCTCGTCGTAGTGGATCTTGCCAAAGATCCCCGAGCCCTACCGCCGATTCGTGCGGCGCTGCTGCTGACGCAGAACTTCCGGCGACAGTTCCGGGCGCGGCGCAGTGGAGACCGGATTCAGATCCTGAGCGGACACTTCCGGCTTCTTCTTCATCCACGGAATGCCTGCCTTCAGCGGCCAGTTGCGTTCTTTCTTTGGCGTCGTCGCCGGTGCCTGAAGCGGCGTGGAGGCCGCGCTTTGATTGCGTCCTGATGACCAGCCACCGATGGCCGGTAAAACTCTGGAGCGAGAGACTCGAGTGGCCTCAGGAGTCTGGCCGGCACTCTGCGATGGCGCCGCACCATTCATAGAAGAGGAATGCCCGGCGAGGCGAACTGGCGTTTTCGAAGAAGACTGCCTGCTGGCCTGCGGACCGGAGAGAGTCGCTGGCACCATCACCGAATCGGCCGTTGTGGAATAAGTACCGCTCAAATTGTCACCAAAGCTGAATGCTTCGCCAGGCATATGAATCTTGCCCACTTCCTGAGTCTTCAGAAACTCAGCATGGGCATCATCTTCCAGCATGATGGGCGTGAGGAATACCAGCAGCTCTTTGCGCTTGTGACGATCAAGGTCGTATCGAAACAATCGGCCGAGAATTGGAATGTCACCCAGCCACGGAACCTTGCGAGTCACAACCATCTGGTCATTCGTGATCATTCCGCCAAGAACGATCGTCTGGCCGGACTGAACACTGACAGTTGTATCCGCGGTCGTGACGTCCTTGATCGGAGCCTCGATGACGTTTCCATTGGTTGCATCGGTGAAGATCGGAACTCCTGTACCAGGAGTCAGATTGAAAGCACTCTTTTCCGCATTGACGTCCAGCTGGACTCGCCCATCAGGACTGATCCGAGGAGTCACCTTCAGAATGATGCCCGCCTGATCCTGGCGAATCACCGGGTTCGCACTGCCAACCGGAGTCACTGCGACGCCGTCAACGACCGGCACCTGCTGACCGATCTGAATGAAAGCCTCTTTGTTCTCGATGGCACGCACCTGTGGTCGACTCAGAACATCGATGTTGAACTGAGCATCCAAAGCGCGGAGCAGGACGTTGACTGACTCGGAACCGGCGGAAAGCACGAGTCCACCGAAGCCAAGATCCCCGTTGACTCGACCAACACCAAAGTTCGACAGCCCCTGTGAGCCAACCTTAGATGGGTTCGCCGCGATGTTGTTTCCAAGCGGCTGATTGTTGAAATTGAAGCCGGGAGCAGCCGTCTGAGAAATGATCTGCTGATTTGTGGTCTGAGTCCCGTTCGGCGCCGTCGTGGTTTGCGAGATCGTGACGAGTTTGTCGACGACGCTTCGATCAAACAGCACGGAGTCCTGAAAGCCCAGTTCGACGCCCAGCTCATTGGTGTTCCCGAGCTCGACTTCCACCAGAAGAGCCTGCACAAGAACCTCGCGCGGTGCTCGATCGAGGTCCATAATCAGTTGCTGGATCGTGGACATCTCCTCGGTCGTGCCGCGAACAAGAAGACTGTTGGTCGTCTTCTCGGCAACAACGCGCTGGCCCGGGTTCATTCCGCCGCCCGACATGATCGGTGCGCCATCCGGACCGACTCCACCTGTGGAACCGGAGCTGTTCAGAAAATCGGTGATCGCCTTGGCAACGTCTTCAGCCTGAGCATGTCGAAGCTGATAGACCGATGCGTGTTCATCGCCTGCAGCGATGCCGGAACCAAGCAAAAGATCCCGCATGCGTCGCAGATAGCTTCCCGTGTCCGTCACGATGACTCGACCTGAATTCGTCAGAGCCTTCACCTGGCCGACGGAACTTTGAAGCTGACGAATCTCTTCCACCGCCTGCGCTGTGTCTGTGTTCTTCAACGGAATGGCAACCGATGCCAGTTCGTTTCGTCCAAGACCGTCCAGCTGATGGATCGTGACAAAGGGAATGATGTTGCCAGGGATTTCCGTCGTTGCATTGGTCAGTGTCAGCCGCCGACCTTCTCGAACCAGAATGAATCCATTGACCATCAAGTGATCGTTGAAGACATCGATGGCTTCGGTTGAGTTGTAAGATCGAGAATCGTAGTACGAAAAAGTCCCGGTTGGCTCCGCGATCAATTGAAGCGAGTATCCGGAAGAGTCGCAGAAACTTCGGATCACAGTTGTCCACGGAGCCTGCTGGAAGTTAAACGTCCACGGCTGAGTATCTTCCTCTAACTGCATTGCCTGAGCAGAAGACTCGGCTGGCGGAACCATGCCACCGGCATCCTGCACAGGAACAGTGCCCGGCGATCCCAGCGGCTGTGGCATCATCAGGCGTGCCGATGGCAGACCACCCTGATTAGGAACAGGAACGGGAACATTCGGAACCGGCCCGGGTCCTGAAATGGGCTGAGGAAACTGTTGCGTGCCTTGCACTTGGAATTGTGGACCAGGGAATTGTGGACCAGGGACGCTCGGAACAACGCGTGGCGGATCCTGCGCAAGTGCCTGGGAACCCTGCGAACACAGAAGGAGCGCGATCAGCGGCTTCCTGAGAGTTCGGTGCAGGCGTGACACTTTCAGACCTCGATTTCTTGCCATTCCGCGCGCAGAACGCCCGGTAAGGTTTACCTGGTTTCACTGATCGTCAGCATCGGCATGAATTGTGACGTTGCTCCATTCGAAACAACGAAATTCCTCAAGTCGCACACACACGAACAGCCTTGCACGTACTCCGGCAGATTTGGCTGTTGCAGATTCGCAACACATGTTGCCTCGCCGAACCTCCGCGCCCAATTGCACCGTGAGCCACTGTCCCACGGTGATCCAATCCGCTCACGTCGTGACTGTTTGTTGCATTTTGGCACGCCACGAAAAAGGACAATACGGAAGTCCGAGGTTCCATCTGCTCGTCACGGAAATAGCCTCTCGGTGTTCACGTCGGAGAATCAGATTTCAGGGACGCCTCAGACTTGTCCAGTGTCGCCCCGAACTCCGGCGCATTAACAGGAGTGCTGTCTGTCTCGACAGCGATCGCAACTCAGTCCTGCTGACAAGTCGGATGTTTGAAATGTCCGAAGAGCTGCGACAAGACGAATCGAAAGAGAGGAAAGAATGGTGAAATGGAACTGGGGTACTGACCACAACCGGTGTGGCCGCCCGCTTCAACTGCTGGCCTTCTGCGCAGCAATGGTACTTTCCACATTCAGCGCTCAGGCAACAGACCCGGGCGATGTGGTGAACGACGGAATCTTCGGGCTTAGCACCGCAGCTAGCCCTTACACAACGTTCAGTTCAGGGAAGCTGATCGGTCCGTGGAAAGTGGATTCCGGCAGCGTCGATGTCAATGTCGGCTACTATTCCACTCCGCCGGCGAGCGGTAACAGCGTCGACCTGAATGGTTCTGCCGCCGGCAGCATCAGTCAGACTGTCAAATTGGTCCCAGGCAAGACTTACACGCTGACATTCCTGATGTCAGGCAACTGGTCTTCCTTTTCATCAACGGCTCGTTCCGTGAATGTCAGTATCGGATCATGGAGCCAGAACGTTTCCATGAATCGTCCGTCCGGCTGGTCGCGAACGAACATGGGATGGCAGACGAAGACGTATCAGTTTGTCGCTTCAACGACCTCAGAAGTCCTGAAGATCAAGTCAAACTCGACTGGCACTTCCAGCTACGGTCCGGTCATTGCCAAAGTGGAACTGGAAACCGATGTCGAACCGCCAAAGGCACTCGACAGCATCCCGGTGCCACTGCCATCAGACCTTGCGACTTACGTGAAGGACCGTGACAAAGCGATCCTGCTCGGCAAGGCCCTGTTCTGGGACATGCAGACCGGTGGCGACGGCCGAACAGCCTGTGCAACCTGTCACTGGCATGCCGGCGCGGACATTCGCACGAAGAATCAGCTGAATCCAGGTGCTCCTTCGGGAACTCCGGATCTGGCCAACTTCCGTGGTCCAAACAAGACTCTGAAGGCCTCTGATTTTCCATTCCACCGATTCCTCGATCCAACTCGACCAGGCGAAAACAGCCCAAATGGATCAAGCGATAATCCGGTGACCTACGACACGATGGAAGTCGCTGGCTCTCAGGGTGTTGTCAGCAAGCAGTTCAACAACATCGTTCCTGGCAGTGCTGTTGACAATGGCACGACAACCGTTCACCCCGTCTTCAGTATCGATGGTGTCAATGTTCGCCAGGTCACTGGCCGAAATGCTCCAACGTCGATCAACGCGGTTTACTTCGATCGCTCTTTCTGGGACGGTCGTGCTAACCGTTACTTCAACGGCGTGAACCCATTCGGCAACCTCGACCCAAATGCGGCTGTTCTGCGTCTGAACTCCACCACGAACACACTGGAATCCGTCAAGATCCGGATCGACAACGCGGCACTCGCGTCTCAGGCCGTTGGTCCTCCGAACAACAGTGTGGAAATGAGTTGGGATGGCCGAAGCTTCAGCGAACTTGCTCGCAAGATGCTGTCTCTCCGTCCTCTGGCTCTGCAGAACGTTGCCGGCGATGACAGCGTGCTTGGTGCTTACCGAGATGCCAGCGGCAAGGGTCTGAATAACTCAACCGCCGCTTATTCAAAGCTGATTCGGGAAGCGTTCCAGCCACAGTGGTGGTCCGGTTCGTCTCTGACGGCTGACGGTTACACCCACATGGAAGCGAACTTCTCGCTGTTCTGGGGCCTGTCCATCATGCTGTACGAGTCAACTCTGACTTCAGGCCAAACGCCTTACGACGCGTATGCAAAGGGCGACAGCAGTGCTCTGAGTGCGAAAGCTAAGCGAGGACTGCAGATCTTCCTCAAAGAAGGCAAGTGCATCAATTGTCACGGCGGTCCTGAATTCGCCGGTGGCACAGTCAGCAGCCTGCGCGGAGTTCTCTCCGACGACGGCCTGATTGAATTCATGGCGATGGAACTGGACGCTGCCTTCTATGATGGTGGCTTCTACAACATCGGCGTGCGACCTCAGGAAGAAGACCTTGGCGTTGGCGGTTCACATCCTCAGTTCGGCCCGTTCTCCTATACGCGACAGGAACAGGCTGGAAAGAACCCTGATCCAAAGGTCTCTGTTCCGAAGAAGGCAGCGATCGCAGTTGACGGAGCCTTCAAGACTCCAACTCTGCGAAACATTGAACTGACCGGTCCTTACATGCACAACGGCGGCATGAAGAACCTCACAGAAGTCGTTCAGTTCTATACACGCGGTACTGACTTCCGTCACACAAACCTTCTGGACCTTGACCCGGATGTCAGCGGCATTCCGGAACTACAGGGCAATCCGGAAGATATCGACGCTGTGGTCGAATTCATGAAGCACCTGACGGACCCTCGAGTGAAGTACCAGAAGGCTCCGTTCGACCATCCGGAACTCATCATTCCAAATGGTCACACGGGCATTTCCAACGGCCAGGCTCTGGACAACAACTTTGTCCTGCCAGCAACCGGCCGTAACGGCGGCGCTCCGTTTGGAACCTTCGAAGAGGCTCTGAATAACGGACTGTAAGCCTTCGCCAGACTCACGCTGATCGCCTGGTCATAACAGGCGATCACGGAGTCACAGTGAGGCTGGCCCAGGACCCAAAAAGAAACGGACGGTGTCGAATTCGACACCGTCCGTATTCATTTCGTGATCAGAACTGCTGTGCCAACATTCTGTCGGCCATCCACCAACTAAAGCAGCTCTTCCGCTAATCAACAATGATCGTCAGCTTTGCTTCAAACTTCTTATCTCCCGTCATCGGGCAGACTTTCATGTCGTCGATGGAAGGAATCACAGGCAGCGGATTCTTCACGTCCGGAAACTTGTACAGCGCCACAGTTTCCCCGGTCTTATGATCCCAGAACGTCAAGGCAGGCTTCGGTGCGTCTTCGCTTCGCTTCCATTCCAGGTAAACAAACTTCTGTGATGCCGGATCGAAGGCTGTGAAAGTGTCAAAGAGCTTCCCACCGCCGAAGCGAACCTGATACGTCTGAGTGGTTTTGCCATCGGTACTGGTGACCTCGTAGATGTTTCCGGCCAGTGAGCTTGCCGCTGACAAAAACAGAATGGAACACGCAAGAACAAGACGTCGAAACATGGTGATACTCCGCAGAATCTGATTTGAACATCAAAAGCGATTCCTGGTGCGACGCCGCCCATCTCCCGTGAGTTCCCGCTTTTCACTCGTTTTCGAACCAGAACAACTTCACTCCGGGCAACAACTTCACTCCGGGCCATCCGAGTGTCCTCTTTCAGAATTCTGAGTGCCATGTCGCCCGTGCCCGGGGGAAATTGCTGAGACTGAAGGACGCCTGTCGTTGTGCCGCCCCGTTCGTTACGATTTCCGAATGAGCAGTGATGGTAAAGCCTGAAATACGATGGTCAGAGGTCAGCAGGCAGATAGCTCTCAGCGCGACGGTGCGTCAGGCTGTTTCCCGTGTGCATTTCCCGATGAATCGTTCCGAATTGAGAGACCGGATGAGAATCAGAGAGGCTGTCCGAAAACTCATCGAGACCACCGGATACACAATCCGCCGGCTTCCCACTGCGGAGACCCCGTACGACCAGGACGGGCTCACGTCCGTGCATAATCACGATTTCATGAAAGACCCTGATTTCATTCGAGCCTACAATCGTGGGTGTCTCGCGGCTGGTGACTACCACTGGCATTGGCGTATTCATTTGGGGCTCTGGTCGGCCAAATGCGCTGCGCAGTTGTCAGGAGATTTTGTGGAGTGTGGCGTGAATCGAGGATTCCTCAGTTCCGCCGTGATGGAATATCTGGACTGGAATTCGAGAGAGAGCACGTTCTATCTGCTGGATACCTTTGAAGGGATTGACCTGACTCAGGTGGCCGAAGGGGAAAGGCAAGCTGCTGCGGAACGAAACGAAGAGCATTTTCGCAGCGGATTTTATGTCCGCGGCGTCGACTCAGTCGTAAAGAACTTCTCGGAATGGAAGCATGTGAAGATTATTCCGGGCAGCGTTCCCGGGACTCTTTCTCAGGTGGATTCCGATCAGATTGCGTGGTTGCATCTCGACATGAATTGCGCCGAACCGGAAGTCTTGGCGCTGGAGTACTTCTGGGATCGGCTTGTTACTGGAGCAGTTGTGCTGCTGGACGACTATGCCTATCGCGGGTTCACATCGCAGAAGACAGCGATCGACAGGCTTGCAAATCGTCTGGGGATCGCCGTTGCTTCGCTTCCAACGGGACAGGGGTTGATTCTGCGCCCTCCTCATTGACCATGTCTGATTTCGAGGGCGATGCGGGCATTCAAAGTCACGTTGTTCGATTCTGGCCGGGCGGCTAGAGTTCCAGTTTCCTGACGGCCCCGCTGCCGGTGGATGATTGGCTGGCAGTGTCAGCCCTCTGCAACTCGGCATGACTCCCGCCACTCACGGTGGAGAGATGCGAGCAACACCAACATGGCCCATCACATCAAATTGATACTGCGGGATACGTTCACGGCGATGATCGTACGGATCTGCGGCGCCGGGCTTGTGCTGGTGGTTTCGCTGCTGGCTTCCCGATGGCTGGGTCCGGCGGAATTCGGTCGATACACGTCAACCATCGCGATCGGCGTATTCGTTGCAACGATGAGTCCTCTTGGAACGGATAAGGTCCTGGTACGGATTCTCTCCACGGATTCCGATGACGCCCTGATCTGCCGGTCACTGGCCAAGACACACGCGTGCGCGTTCATCGTTTGCGCCGGCCTGTTTGTCCTCACAGGGTTGTCCTGCCTGATTTCATTTTCGCATGACTCCGGGACACTGGCCGAAGCTTTTGGCATGTCGACGCTGGTCATGCTGCCGCTGACGGTTTCATTGCTGCGACAGTGGGCCGCCATTCCTCTGATCGGCACCAGAAAAGCGATCTTTCCTGAGCAGATCATCGTCCCCGCTGTTTTTTCAATTTGCCTTATTGCCGGACACTTTACAGGCACTCCTGCGACGGCACGATTTGTACTTTCCATCTATGCTCTGATTCTCAGTGTGGTTTGGGTTCTCTCGCTGAAAGCTGAAAAGCTGCAGTCGATTTATGCTGGCGCTCTCACGCAAATGAGAACGCTGCGTTTGAAGGAACTCATCGAATTCGCAAACGCGGGTCTGCCATTTCTGGCCATTTCGCTTGGGACTGTATGGGTTCAGTCATTCATGTCCTTAACAGTGGCTGCGTCCTGTGGTTTTGAATCTGCCGCGGTCTTCGCGCTGGCTCTGCCCATTGCGACCGTCCCCGCGATGTCACTCGGCATCATCAACCTCAGTTTCATCAGCAGATTTGCCGTTGATTATAAGGCCGGCGACCTGTGCTCCGCCCGGCATGCAGGACGCATTGCAGCGTCAGCCAGCTTCTATCCAGCACTGGCAGCGACACTGGCAATTCTCCTGCTGCTGCCGGTCATCATGAAGGTCGTGGGTCCTGAATACACCAGAGTCGGCAACATTTTGCCCCCCTTATTGCTGGGAGTCATGATGGATTGCATGGCAGGCCCCACAACTCCGGTGATGCAGACAATGAACATGCAGAACTTTTATGCAAGATCGCTGATCATCTGCGTTTCAATACAGATTGGAATCACATGGCTTGCGGGAATGATTGCAGATGTAGAAGGAGTTGCGCTGGGATTCGCGATGTCGCGTGTGCTCTGGAATGCCACAATCGCCACAGCAATCTTCAGGCAACGAGGACTCGTGATGCTGCCTTACTGGAACCTGTCGGTACTGTTTCGCAACATGTTCCCCGGCGACCGTTCGATCTTTGACTCTCTTCGCAGCCCGAATGCGCAATTAAATCACTTCAGTCTGTCTGCACCACGATCCGTCCAGGATGCTCCGTAGCAATGATCGCCCCGGATGTTGGTTCCCAAACCGAACGTTTCATTGAGTCCCAACGTATGAAAATTACCTTCCTGGTGACACACTACAGAAATCAGACGGAAGTCCTGCGATTCCTTACGCATCTGTTTGGTCTTTCCAGGTCACCCGATGTTGATCTGAAAGTTGCGATCGCAGACAACAGCGGAGATTTGAATGCCTCCTGTATCGACACCAGCAACGTCGTCTTGATTCGCTGTCCGAAGAATCTGGGCTATATCAACGGATGCCAGTTTGCACTGGATTCCAGCGATGTGGGAAAGGATGCCGACCTCGTCTTCATTTCCAATACTGATGTCGAACTGGAACCCGACTTTTTCGACCAGCTGACGACGGCCGACATGACTGACCGTACAGGAGTGATCGCACCCCGCATCATCCGCAGCGACCGTCATGAACAGAATCCGCACAGCGAGTCCAGACCGTCCAGAATCCGGCTGCTCTGCTTCTATTACATCTATTTTTCTTCGCTTGCACTTCGACTGCTGGAGTTGACGGAAAAATTCCGTGCACATTTTCGAAAGAAAAGTGTCCCGGTCGAACAGCGTCTGGAACCCAGACCTATTTACGCGGCACACGGCAGCCTGTTTGGCCTGACGCGTCGATTCTTCAGTGAAGGCGGACGTCTCGGATTCCCTGCGTTTCTCTACGGGGAAGAGTTTCACATTGCAGAGCAGGCGCGGCAGATGAAACTGGATGTTGCTTTCTGTCCGCAGCTGATCGCCCACCATTCAGCGAAAGCTGTCACCTCAGGCCAGTCTTCGCGACAGAAGCGTCTATGGAAACGCGAGAGTCTCAGGTTTCTGCTGAACGCCTATTTTCACCGCGATGCCGTTTCCTGCTGATGATGCACGCCTTGTCTTTTCCCACGCAGGCGGCTGATCGATGGAAATCTGCTGTTGGTGAGATTGCGGCTTTCTGATCTAATCACCCGGGGAAGATCGGCGAAAATCACCGATCGTGTGTGCTGCCCGCGACCTGAGAGTGGTGCAGCGAACACGATGCACAGGCATCAGGAAGCCAGCAGGGGTGTGCCCAAATCAGGAGGATTGATGAAAACTGCGGCATACGAAACAACTGCCGACATGATCGGCTATGGGGGATTCGGCCATCTTCAGCGTCGCATTGCAACGCTTGCCAAAAGCTATCTCTTTCCCCTGATTCTGGGCTCTCACACCCGTCAGGAAGGCGTCGTATTGCCTCCGCGCTACCTGCGGTTTTGCGGAATGGAGTTTCGCAGCGATCAGTTTTTTCTGGACTCTGCCAGACGCGAAGCAGCAAGGCTCATTGAACATTGCAGCCTGAGATCCGGATCTTCAGTGCTGGACGTCGGCTGTGGTGCCGGGCGACTGGCAATCGGACTGATGCAAACGCTGCCGGACGTCCGTTATTGCGGCGTCGATGTTCATAAGCCGTCGATTCAGTGGTGCCGCAAGTGGATTTCATCGCAACATCCGAAGTTTACTTTTGAATGGGTCAACACTCGCAACGCCCGCTATAACCCTGATGCACCAAAGGTTGTCTCCGAGAACTCACTTCCAGTGCCTGACCGCAGTGCCGATGTCATAAATCTGTTCTCGGTATTCAGCCATCTTGACAGAAACGATACGCAGGCACTCGTCAGAGAACTTCGACGCGTGGTTACTGATACCGGCCGGGTCTTTCTTACCGCATTTATTGACTGGAGTGATTCCGCACCGGATCTCGTGGTCAATCCGGCGCATGGGCAAATGCAGTGGTCGGGGCCGCTGCACTGTGTCCGAGTCCGACACGGATGGTTTCAGGACTTGTGTGAATCGAATGGTTTCGAGTTTCACGCCGGTCCGGCCGATGCCGAGGTGGATGGACAGACGGCGATTTACCTGAGTGTTCGTGCCTCTGCGAAAACTGAAAGTCCGATCAAAACCGCCACCAGAAATCTCGACGGCCCCTGAGAAATCGCTCGTGCGATACTGCCAGGCAGTCCGGTTGCGGCAGATTCGCAGGTTTGTCAGCAGAACATGGCGATTCGATCTGCAGGGATCATGGAGAAGACATGATTAGCTCTTTGCAAACGGGTGAACGAGCCAGTGCATTCCATGACGGAAGTACCGCACAGCAGTTCCTGTTCGCGCGACAACTGGCGGCGTATCACCTGGCTTCTGAGTTTCTTGGCAGTGCAGACACAGTTTATGACCTGGCGTCTGGCACAGGATACGGCACATTCCATCTGGCTCAGTGCGACAGAACGGTCGTGGGAGTTGATTGTTCCGCCCAGGCAATTGCTGAGTCCCGCAGACAGTGGCAGCGGGCGAATCTGTCGTTCGTTCAGCAGGACGTGACGGAACTGCCTGTCCCGGCGCGTTCCAATGCAGCCGTCTGTTCATTCCAGACCATTGAACATATCCAGGATGACAGTGCGTTTGTGTCCGTTCTCGCACGCCTCGCTGGAACATCCGGTGTATGTCTGGTGTCGACTCCGAATCGAAAACTCAGGCTGCGTGACGGCCAGAAACCGTGGAATCGATTTCACGTGCGTGAATATGATGCAGAGACTCTGGAAGAACTGCTGCGGCAGAGTTTTCATGATGTCAGGATCATGGGAATACAGGCATTGCCGCAATGGGAAGAATACGAAAGACAGCGAATCCAGCAGGCCAGATTTATCGCTGATCTCGACCCGCTCCGACTGCGCCACAGAATTCCTGTCGGGGTCTCCGCCGGGGTGCGGTCACTGATTCAGATTGTCCAGAGGACCTGCAAGCAGCCGACGGTGGCAGTCAGTGAAACTGAAATCTCACCGGACGATTTCTTCCTGACTGACGATTGTCGCCGGTGTATGGACCTGTTCGCTGTCTGTCGCAGCGCCAAATTTGCTGCAGGAGACGCGTGATGTCGGAAAAAATGCAGGGAGCAGCCAGAGTCAGCGGGCTGGGATCTGTCGGTAGCCCTGAGGCCGTCTGCCATCCCGGGGAATCAATCGATCCTTCCGCGCGACTCTTCAGTTCACTCGACACAGCGAGTACACAAAAGCTGGCTCAGCGCCTCGCTGACAGAGGACATTTCGCGACTGTGGTGGAAGAAGCGACGAAGCCGGCATCAGGCACAGCCGGAACACAATTTCCTCTGGTGACCGTTCTTGTGCCCATTCGAAATGAGCAGGCCTATATCGCTCGCTGCCTGAACAGCATTCTCCGTTCGGACTATCCGGCTGATCGGTTTTCGGTCGTTGTTATTGATGGCGACAGCGATGACGGGACGCGGGAGATTATTCGTCAGTTTGCGGCTGAACATGATCGCGTTTCTCTGATTCTAAACCCCCAGCGATCGGTTCCTTTTGCATTGAACTATGGGCTTCGGGGTTCAGACAGTGACATTGTGATTCGGGTCGATGGTCATGCGGAGGTCGCTGAAGATTTTGTGCGCAAGAATGTTGAATGCCTCCTTTCCAGGCCTGAATGCTGGAGTTGCGGTGGAGCGATTCATTCCGTTGGGGAAACCACAGTAGGTCGTATCATCGCGGCATGCATGAGTCATCCGGCAGGCGTTGGCAATGCCCGTTTTCGGCTCGGCGGCTTTGACGGCTATGTCGACACAGTCGCATTCGGCGCCTACTGGAGATGGGTGTTTGATCGCATTGGTTATTTCGACGAAGAGCTTGTGTGCAATCAGGATGATGAATTCAATGCTCGTATCATTCGGAATGACGGTCGAATCTATCTGAGCCGCGAAATCCACAGCAGCTATTTTCCGCGGGCATCGCTCATCAAGCTGTTCCGCCAGTATTTTCGATATGGCTTCTGGCGAATCAGAACAATTCAGAAGCATGGGCGACCGGCGACTTTTCGACAGACCGTACCGCTCATCTTCGTGACGACACTTCTAAGCCTGATGTTTGCATCTTTGTTCTTCGGCACGGCGCAAACTCTGCTCGCAATCAGCCTGTCGATGTACGCTGTCGTGCTGATGTCCGGAACAGTCAGTGTGATGCTGAAGGAAGGGGTGCTTTCCGGATTGCTGGCTCCTGCTGTATTCGGGATCCTGCATTTTTCCTACGGCTTCGGTTGCCTCGCTGGGATTGCCGCTCGCTGCTTCCAGTCCGCACTGAAATCCAATCCGGTCACGCCCACATCCGGTAGTTTTCTGGATTCCGTCCAGAAAGGAATGGCTCACAAATAGTTCAAGCATCGTCACGCTGTTCGTATGGGCTTCATTCTCAGTGAGTCATTCGAATTCCTGGGATCAGACCATCGCCCAGCTGCTTGTTCGAGTCCTCAGGAAGTGAGGTCTTCGAATGCGATGAGTCATCCGGTTCAGGATTCTCATCGCCTGGTCCGTTGGGTGCTGTGACACGCCCGAGGAGAATCCGATAACCTCGCCGATTCCAAACACGCCTGGTGTCCATGTTTCCAGGCTGCTTGAGCACCACAGCAGTCCGTGCTCATCAGGCTCGATGCCGATGCTGGACAAACCGAGATGATCGGAGAATCCTTCGGAGCGACGGCAATCGACGATGTCTCCCTGGTTCAACGCAAACGGCTGATCCATCGACAGCCCAAGTTCGGCGGGATGCGATGCAACGACGACTCCAGCGTCTTCCGCAAGATTCAACATGCTGTCGCACGAGTCCAGGTCGGAGAGATAACGGACCTGAGTCCCAAAGAGGCTGAAGACGGAGGCAAGTCCTGCTCCAAGCCCGCCACCGCCCAAGATGCAGAGTGACGTTGGAAGCTCCGAACCAAACAAAAGAGACTCCGGACGGTGAAACGGCACCAGACCCAGTGGCCGATGAACTGCCGTCCGACGGACTCCCATCCCAATGACAATATTCGACGCCCGCACCAGGCTGCGACGTCCATACGCACCGTTGGTCAGGACCAGAGCATCCGCGTTCTGAAAACGCACTTCCCCGATGCTGACATCCGCTCCGGCGTTCTCCAAAGCAGCCACGTGGTCGCTCATTTCCGATGTCAATGAGTTCGCCAGCAACCTCTGCACCAGGCGAGGACTCCCGTTGCGTCGCAGTTGACGGCGACGGGCTTCCGACATGTCTGCCAGGAGATTTCCAACCAGATGTTCCAGTGCCTGCGACATCATCCACGCCGAATGTCGCTGCTCCGGCAGGATGCTCAGAACATTCTGCCCATGACGCGCCGCAACAAACGCCAGCTCCAGCGCCGCTTCGTCATTCCCCAGGACACACAGATCGTAAGTCATTGTGATTACCGCACTTGCACAGCACCTAAGTTGCTGCGTCCCCGTTTCAATGGCTCCACACGGAACCAATTCAAACAATCGGAGGAGATGATCAATCTATCAGATCTAGAATCACCTCAAGACCGAAGACTGCGCAAAGGGCGCAATCTGAGATGTCAATCGGTTATCTGCGGGACGTACCTTCAGCGCAAAAAAGGTAATTTTGGTTGAGCCGGGAACCTGCATAGGAATGTAGCGGTCGTGCGGATTGCACCGCGAAGCTAAGAGGTAGTGGATCTTGCTAAAGATCCCTGAGTCCCAGTACCTCTCGAAGGACATGGGTAACCGGTGTGGTCATTTGATTGCGATTCAGGCCCGACGGGCCGGCACAACCCCTGCCGGTGTGCGTAAGCCACCGGAAAGAAGCGCAAGTCAGTCCTTAAGGCCCGAAGGGCTGACACATTGCCGCGAGCCGGCCGACGCGTTGTGTCAGCCTTTCAGGCCTTTGTAGTCAGCCCTAACGGCCCAACGGGCCGGCCGTTTAGGCTCGTGAGAAGTGGGTCAACGAAATCGAAATCACTCCCGAACCCTTCTGTCAGTCCCTCGCAAGCGGCAGCAAGCCACTTATGTATCAACAACAGGTCCCGCCTGCGCGGGAATGACGTGCGGGGTATCGTGAGAATCCGAACCAAATCTCATGAGGATCAATCGCATACCGGCGTGTTGACACGCGCCGCTCGCCGTCAGGCTGTTGTTTTAGCCGCGGCAATCCGCGTTCATCCGCGGTTACAAACGTGAATCTGAGGCACCACCAGGACGGAATCGCAGTGCATCACTCGGAGAGTGATGGCGACAGTGTCTACTTCTTATCCGCGCGTTCAATCGCGGCTGTGTCGCTGTAACCATCGGGGTAACGGCGAGCCAGCTTTTCCATGTTCTGCCGCATCGCGTCATCCATGGAGATGCCAAGCTCATTCAGAATGGCCTGCACATAGAACAGCAGGTCACCACATTCTTCGATTAGGTTTTCTCGATCCAGCGCTTTGCCGTAGATCCAGTGCTTCTTGATTCCATCCAGCAACTCACCAGCTTCGCCAGCGACACCAACCGCCGCATGCAACAGGCGACCAGTCTCATCTGCAGGCTTCACGAACAGCCGACGAACATGCTGATCAAACTTTCGAGGATCCACAGACTTCTCCCATTGTAGAACGATTGTCCCAATCGTTTCCTCAACCAACACAGTGTAAAACGATTGTCCCAATCGTTCCCCCAAAGTCACGCTGGCGGTTTGTCAAACAAACATTTTGGCCTGCACCGTCATTCCCGCGCCCCCAAACCAACCTCTCTCACAAACACCGCGCCAACATCACCCAACACCCAGCAGTGTCAGAAACTCATCTTCCGTCAGAACCTTAACGCCCAGCTCCTGAGCCTTCGCGAGCTTACTGCCAGCAGCTTCCCCGGCGACGACATAGTCCGTCTTCTTTGACACACTGCCGCTGGCCTTGCCACCGTGATTGCGGATCAATTGCTCAATCTCTTCTCGCTTGAATCGCACCATCGTGCCGGTCACCACAAGAGTCTTGCCTTCCAGAACTCCGCCTTCGACAGCCTTACTGCGATCGATCGGCTGACCAAGATTCAGTCCCAGCTCCTTGAGTTCCTGAACCAGGTTCCTGCCATATTCGGACCCAAAGAATCTTGCGACGGATGCGGCAATGACGGATCCGATTTCGTCGACCTTGGCAAGGCTCTCTTCCGTCTGAGCAGCAATCTCTTCCATCGTGCCGAACGCTGATTCCAGTGTCCTTGCGTTCGTCTGGCCGACGTGTCGGATGTTGATTCCCGTCAGCAAACGCCACAACGGCTGCTGTTTCGACGCTTCAATTCCGCTCAGAAGTTTCTCGATCGATTTTTCGCCAAGCCGCTCGAGTGTCGCCAGTTCTGAACGGCGATCCTTCAATCGATACAGAGACGGAATGCCATCGACGAGCTTTGCCGCAAGCAACTGCTCAACGAGCTTCTCGCCAAGACCATCGATGTTCATCGCCGGCCGAGACGCAAAGAAAATCAGCGTCTCTCGCAGCTGGGCAGGGCAGGCGGGATTCGGACAGCGGACATAAACGCCACCTTCATCCTTCACCACTTCTGTCTGACACTCAGGACATTGTGTTGGAAACTGATACGGTGTCTCCTGGCCGGTCCTGGCGGATTCGTTCACTCGCAGAATATGAGGAATGATCTTCCCGGCCTTCTCGACAACAACCGTGTCACCAATGCGTACGCCAAGTCGATCGAGTTCATCGCGATTGTGCAGACTGGCCCGCGACACCGTCGTGCCGGCAATCTCAACGGGCTCCAGTTCTGCCACCGGAGTCATCGCCCCGGTCTTGCCAACCTGAATCGTGATGGCGTTCACTCGAGTCTCAGCTTCGTATCGCTCCCATTTGTACGCTCGAACCCAGCGAGGACTCTTCGAGGTCGTTCCCAGTTCATCCCGACTTGCGAGATCGTTCAGTTTGATCACCAGCCCGTCGACTTCAAATGGCAGAGACGGAACTTTCGCGATCATGTCAGAACACACGATCATCAACTGATCAAAGCCTTTGGCTCTGGAAACATCCGGTGTCGTTGGAATACCAAGGTCTCGAATGGATTCCAGAAAGTCAGCGTAGGACTTCCACGCGATGCCTTCGACGTATCCCACACCGTGAGCCAGAAAACGAAGACTGCGTTCGCGAGTCAGCCTTGGATCCAGCAGTTTCAGTGCACCGGCGGCGGCGTTGCGAGGATTCTTGAAGGGCTCTTCACCCTGACGAATCTGTTCCGCCTGAAAGGCCGCGAAGTCTTCATTCAGGATCAACACTTCGCCTCGCACTTCCAGAGACTTCGGAGGCTTCTTCGAACTCAGCCGCAGAGGAATTCCGGAGATCACTCGTGCGTTGTTCGTGACGTCATCCCCGACCGCTCCATTGCCACGAGTCGCCGCGCGAACGAGAGATCCGTTTTCCCATGTGAGTGAAATTGCGACGCCGTCGATCTTATATTCGATCGAATAATCCAGGGTCTCACGCCCCAGAGACTTTCGCAAGCCCGCGTCCCAGTCCACAAGCTCCTGCTCTTCAAAGGCATTTTCAATCGAGAGCATCGGGACACGATGCGTCACCTGTTCGAACCCCGTGATGGGCTCACCACCCACTTTGCGGCTGGGACTATCATCGCTGGCGAATTCCGGATGCTCTGTTTCCAGCCTGATCAGCTGACTCATCAGCGCATCATATTCGCGGTCAGTGACCTCGGGCTTCGCATCGACGTAGTACAGGCGATTATGCCGCTCCAGCTCGCTTCGCAGCCGCTCGATTTCCTTCGCCACGCGATCATCGTCAGCAAACAGACTCGTCATCTTCTTGTTCCTCAGCGGAGCAAATTTCATTCGCTCCTGGTGTTAAACGGCCTCAGCGTCTCTGATCACGCGCACTACGGAATGACATCATCAAGAACGGAAACACTCACGACCTGATCGAGCCGCACGTAGACCAGCTTGCGGTTTGACTGAAGCCCGTGCACTCGAGCTTCGCGCACGTAAACTTCACGCGTCGTTGTTGAATCGCGCAAGTCGTGCACATCCGCATTTTTCAGTACCAGCGTCTTGTCGCGCACTTCCATCAGTTTGCCGAGATACACATACGGCGCGATCACATCAACGACCACTGGCTTACCAACCAGATCATCCACAATGACTCTCCTCTGCCTGACGAAATACTCGTTCGCGCTTCTGATTTCAACGAAGTCTACTGATTCCGGTCCTGCATGCTCAACAGTCGGACGAGGGGCGTTGGCCGAAAGAAACGAGAGAAAGAGAGCAAAAAGCTGGCTGGCTCTTTTCGTTCTTTTCGGCCGCGTGAATGCTCGATGAGAATGAAGGATGGGCGGAAAAATCGCAATCAGGGGACTGACGTCGCCCCGCTCGCCGTGGGTTTTGCTTCTGTAGCTCGAACCATCATGGAGAGCGGAGTGTGTGAACGCTCCGGTATGCGATTCTGTTATTTTCTGTCACTCATTTTTTGTCTGACAATCGCAGCAGGTACCGGTGGGTTGACACGGCACCGCTCGCCGTGGAGCGCGTGGGACATACTGGATTGACATCCAGCCGCGCCATATTTTTGCCCAACATTTTTTTGTCCGAACAACAAAATCGCAATCAGGGGACTGACGTCGCCCCGCTCGCCTGTAACTGCGACTTGGTGCTTCCGCCGGTGCAGGACCGGCGGAAGCGTGAGCAAGTTTTCTTTGCGTCTATTCGCGTCCATTCGCGGTTCAAAAATCACGTTGCTGGGTTCCCGCGTGCACGGGGATTTGTCCCCTGTTTTGGCGAGCGGAGTGTGTCAACGCTCCGGCAGGCGATTCATCCATAAGCAACCAACATGACATCACTTTCGATCGCCCATAGTGAGGCATCGTTCTGCTATGAAGTACGCAAATCGTTTCGGGTTCATCGTGCGTTTTCCAATGGAAGCTGCTGCGGGCTCAAATCATTTGCAAAAACCTTGGCAAGACGCGCGGCTGCCACGCAGATTCTCCCTCTCATGATCGCCCGGGACGTTGCGATGTATTCCGGCGATAGCTCGACAACGTCCGTGTTGCCGGATTCGACAACGGCAAGCACTCGAGGCGAATACACCAATCGCCTTCCAATTCGGCGGGATTCACTGGCCCACTTTCGCGGATCGTCAGTGAGTGTGGTCACATCCCCTTGTGGATCGTCCTGCAGGTCTTTCAATAACGCATCGTCACGACTGGCTTCAAATCCAGCTCCAAGGGCATTGTCCCAGTAGCTATGCAGGCTTTCTCCGGATGCTGTGCGAATCTGTGTTGCCCATTGGTCGCCCTTTGGGAAAACTCCATCCACGTACAAGCTTCCCGCATTGCACGGCTGATGAATTGCTCCAGTCAGATAGAGTAGCCAACACGCGGCAACGGGTGCGTCTTTCCCCTCGGGATCGTTACGAATTAGCATGCGACAATTCAGGATGGCTTGCGAGAGGCAAAGGTCCTGGCGAGATAAGTCTGGCTTTTCCGGCGACTTCACGTTTGCCTTTCCAAGGCGAACACCAAGATTCAGAGTTGCACCAGGTTCTCGCAACCACGCAGGCCGACCGTACAAGGGATCGTCTTTGACCAGTTCCGGCCAGTAGGCCGCGCGGCCAAGGAGTCGCCTGGTATGCGGTTCTCCTTCAAGCCCTTTCAGTACGGGAGCAAAGTCCTGCTCCCAGCGAGGATGTTTCTTCAGGATCGAGACCAACTGGTTCTGCTGCGAAGCATCCAATCTCTCGAATGCCAGGTTCGCGATCACATAGTGAAATCCTTCTGATGCCCCAAAAACAACAGGAACAAATGCACTGAGGCCGAGAGTGGCAATGACGAAGACGAGAGTAATGTGTCGCATAGGTTCGCCTCCCAAAGACCACCCATTCTGAATTCCGCGATTTCAGACGTTCTTTCAACGCCGCGAATCCTTGTCGCGAAAAACAACGCTAATTCGGCACTCTCGGTGTGATGGATGAACATCGGTTCTGCAGTGCCCCGGTTTTGAGATCTCGTGCTTCGATGGAGAAGTCATGTTCCGTGCAGAGGAAGATAACAATGCTCTTGTCGGTCACTCGCAGCTGAGCTGCGATCAACAACGTGCTGGACGAAATTCTTCCCTTGTTGGAACCCAATCGGATTGGGCCCATTAATGTCTGCCATGGCAGGTTCGTGGTGATAGACCAGTTCTTGTTGTCGCCCTCGTCATTCGAGACCTTGTATGAGGTCAGTTGGCTGTATTGATCAAACCCATGCTGTCCAGGAACACAGATGATGTTTGCCGACTCTGCGCAGATCACGGTCAGCGGGTTAGGGTTGAGAAGAGAGGTTTCATGCGGGGCATCGGCATTCCAAATCTCTCTCGGCACTGCGAATGATCTCGAAACACCGCACGAATGCCCATCGCCTTGAATATCAAATCTCAGGGAGCCGTTTGCCTCAACCAGAGTGATACGGGAGGTACCGCTCTGTGAGTCGAGTCGGACGATGTCGCGATAGTTACGAATTTTCATGGTAAGAACGCGCTCAGGCGACAATTCCGCCGACAGTACGGTCTGAGTCCATTCTCTTGGGGGTTCAACTTGCAGTCTCTCGGTCACAAGTCCCGCAAAGCGATTGAACTCCGCAGCTCTGTCAACCGGCGCTGGTCCTTTCGCCCAGCGCTCGAGCATCCGGTCACAGCTGCAGATCATCGCAATGGAAGCATCTGGGTGTTGAGAGAGATTGCATCCGGGATTCTGTTGATCGTAGCGAATCAGCTGGTATGCCGCTTCATCACAGGCACTGCCGGAAGCAGCAGAGTTCAGGTTCGCAATCAGCTTCTTCAACTCTTCAGGTTCATCCGCTGCACCGGGAGACGAAGAAACCGTCATGAATCCAAGGATGGACAAAATCGCAATTCGAATTGCTCGACTTCGCATCAGTGCATCCCGTGTCAGTGATTCCTGAGTTGGACGAACGACCGACCTACTCGGCCATTCATTCCGACGAAATTCTGGACCAACGATCCACCCATTCTCGATACTCTGGTTCTCTACGGACTATAGCGTGCCGTCGGAGAAAATCGAAAAGCGACAACAGCAGGTAAAGCCGCTCTAGACCTCAACCAAGCGAACTCGACCGCTCGTGCATTTGAGATTTCAAAAAAGGCCTGAGAATTCCCTGAGGAAATGCGTAGATTCGGTATCACAACAAATCGAATCGCATAGCCACAAGGAGGATCTCAGGTGAAACG
>JAEUII010000385.1 GCA_016795145.1 Planctomycetaceae bacterium | reverse complement strand
CGCTCGTCCGACGATGTACCCGAGCGGAAGCTGTAGCCATTTCATGCCAACGCTTCCATACGCCTCACCAGGTACGCTCAACACCGTTGCTGTGCTGGTTTCTGTCGCCACGATGGAACCAAGAATGGCCCACCAGGGAAGAGATCGTCCGCCCAGCAGATAGGCATCGACCGTCGTGCTGCTTCGGCCGGCTCGCACACCGATCACGATGGAAGACAGCAGCAACGCGAGCAGAACCAGTTCGTCGATTAGACCCAGACTGGAAAACAAGTCACGACTCCCGTATCGAACGCACGATGCTGGATGACTCTCGAGCAACCCTTGTGATTTCATCCCATGCCGACGAGTCAATGAGTTCTTTCTTCGCGAGCCACGATCCGCCGACAGCCAGCACGTCAGGATCTTTTAGCCATTGAGGAAGATTCGCCATCGTCACTCCACCCAACGGAATGTATTGAATTCCGAGGTGAGCATAAGGAGCCTTCACGCTCGCAAGCATTGGTAAGCCACCGGATGGTTCCGCCGGGAAGAACTTCAACTCACGGCAGCCGCACTGCAATGCCATGTCGACATCCGTGGGTGTGACGACTCCTGGAGCAAACGGAAGCCCTGATGAAATTGCATGACGAATGACGGCTGGGTTCGTGCCAGGAGCAACACCGAACTGCGCCCCGGCTTCCAATACCTGGTCGACTTGATGAGGAAACAAGATCGTTCCAACACCAGCCAGCATCTGAGGGACCGATCTCCGTACCGCGCGAAGGCAATCCACTGCGCTGGGTGTCCGCAAAGTCAGTTCCATTGCCTCGACGCCGCCAGCGAACAAAGCTTCCGCGAGTCGAACAGCCTTGGCCGGATCATCGACAACCAGGACCGCAATGATGCCTGTGCGTCTCAGCCGCAGCAGCACTTCATCAGAAAATAGCGAGGGCATCTTTTGCATTGGATGATTCAATTAACTTGCAGATTGGGACAAACCGGAGCGGTGTCGTTGGTTGTAGCAGTCAGGCGGTCGCAAACCAAGCGTTGTGGAGATGAAGCAGGATGAAGGGAAACTGCCTGTTGGGTGTGCAACGGAATGAGGGAATCGATGGTCCATTCACCTGGCGTTTGGCGCTTTTGGAGAGACGAAATTGTGGGCGATGGAAGAAGATGACCGAGGGCGGCCATCCTACACTTTTCGAAGTCCTCGGAATCCGCGAGCAGCGTAGTATGACTGAGCGCCGTTGTGGTAGACGAAGACTTGTCCGTAGCGCCTGTCACAGAATAGTGCACCGCCGAGTGAACGAATCGAGTCAGGCGTCGCAATCCAGCTGGAAGTTTTCAGGTCGAACTCGCCCAGCTCCTGCAGTATTCGATACTGATGCTCGGTCAGCAATTCGACCCCCATTTCGGCAGCCATCTGAAGCACGGAGCCTGCAGGCTTGTTTTCCTTGCGGCTGTCTAACGCGTCCTTGTCATAGCACAAACTGCGGCGCCCCTCCGGACTCTCCGCCGAACAGTCGCAATACAGAAACTGCCCTGTTGCTTCATCGACGCCGATGACGTCCGGCTCCCCTCCTGATGATTCCATCTTTTGAATGGTCGCCAGAGCCTGTGGCTTCTTTTGAAGAGCCGCCAGGACTTTCTTCCACGGAATGTCAGGGTGTCGATGCTGATGATCCGTGAATCGCTGCTCAAGAATCTCGACTAACGGCAATGTCTGGGCGACAGACTTTCGGGCTTTCGATTTCATCGCGAATCTCCGGATCCAACGGGAATCGTGTTCAAGACAGCGCGACCCATGTACCGCGTCTTTTGCTGTTTTCCGAATCCAACAAGCACGGGGCATCATACCGAAGCGTTGTGGCGTTAGCGTCCGGGAGGCTCGACGTTGTTTTGGTTCCTGCTAATCTTCCCCGACACGAATTGTGTAGAAACAACCGGCATCGGACCACTATCCGCTGCGCGAGAATCTCAGTCATCACCCGATGTCGGGACAACTTGTGACACTCATGGATGCAAATCAACTTGCACTTCGCGTGCAGGATTTACGCGAAAAGGCCCAGCGTGCTGTTGGCCAGGTCGTTGTCGGACTGAACCACGTCACTGATCAGCTGCTGATGGCTCTGGTGGCTGGCGGGCATGTTTTGCTTGAAGGTGTTCCAGGGACTGCGAAGACGACGCTGTGCCGAACGTTTTCGACGGTGCTTGGAATTCATTTTGAGCGAATTCAGTTCACGCCGGACCTTCTTCCATCGGACGTGACGGGGACTCAGGTGCTGGATCGTCAGACCAGTGAGTTCGTTCTGCGGAAGGGGCCGGTCTTTTGTCAGTTGCTGCTGGCGGATGAATTGAATCGAGCGCCCGCGAGGACTCAGTCTTCGCTGCTGGAAGCGATGCAGGAACGTCAGGTGACGATTGAAGGCAAGACGCTTCCGCTGCCGGAGCCTTTCATGGTTCTGGCGACTCAGAACCCGATTGAGCAGGAAGGCGTGTATCGTCTTCCGGAAGCTCAGCTGGACCGATTCCTGTTTCGAATTCATGTTGGCTATCCGGAACGCAGTCAGGAAGTTGACATGCTGGAACTTCACAGCCGTGCGTCGGTAAAGCCGGTCGCTGTGACGTCGGCCAATGAGATTGTTGCGATCCAGAAACAGCTTGATTCCGTTTTCGGGACTCGCGAACTTCAGGAGTACATCGTTGATCTGGTTCGAATGAGCCGCGGGCATTCCGACCTGGTGCTTGGTGCGAGTCCTCGTGCGGCCATCAATCTGATGAAAGCCGGGCGTGCGCATGCTCTGTTGAACGGTCGCGGTTATCTGACGCATGAAGATATTCAGGCCGTCTGCCTCCCGGTTCTTGGGCATCGACTGATCATGCGACCGGAAGCGGAAATGGATGGACGCACCGTGGAAGGTGTCGTCGACCAACTGATTCGCAGCGTGCCTGTTCTGCGGGATCGTCAGCGATGACAGCTCTGGGGCGATGGACATTCCTGCCGGCTCTAGCAGGTTTGATCGTCGGTCAGTTACGCGGCCAGATGGGACTGGCGGTTCTTTCCCTCACGGTCGTGCTCTGGATTGTTTTCGAATGGGCCTGGTTCACATGGCGGCTGTGGTTTGAATTTCCGCAGTTGCAGTTTGAACGCCTTGTGAACGGACGCAGTGAATCGGGTGGTTTGCTGTGGGCTGGTCGAGTTGTCAACATCGAGGTTCGCATCTGGGGCAAGCGAACAAGGCTCAGTGCTCGACTGCGGATCACCGATGTTCTGCCTGAAAACGTCAGTGTGGAGAACGCGAACAATGATGTTCGGTTCCTGAGTCGTTTTCGCCGAGCAGTGTTTCGCTACGATGCCCGAATTTCCGGTGCGGGGCGAATTCGACTTCCTGGCTTTCGTGTCATCCTGCAGGATCCAGCGGGCTTCTTTCGCGCAGAGAGATTTGTTCCTTCCGTTCAGATCTTTCGTGTTCTTCCAGCGTATGCGGAAGTTGGGGAACATCAGCCGCTCGTCAAACGAATCAATTCGCTTCCACAACACGGAGTTCATCGGCTGCAGCGATCGGGCATGGGGTCGGAACTGCTGGAGCTGCGAGAATATGTTCCGGGAGATCCTCCCAAATCCATCGCATGGAAAGTGTCTGCTCGTCGCGACAAACTGATGACGCGGCAGTATGAATCTGAAGTTCCCGTTCGTCTCAACCTGTTCCTCGACGGATGCATCTCGACGCGGCTTGGTGGCTTTGGCCAGCGACTTCTGGACCAGCTGACGTATGTTGGTGCGAGTGTGGCTCGCAGTGCGATCTCCGTCGGCGATCCGGTCGGCGCGTGGATGTTTGATGAACGAGGACTGCGTCGATTCTCTCCGATGGCGGGCGAGCGAGGATTTCATCGTCTACTGGAATCGATGGCTGATTTTTGCGTGAACCCGGCACCACTTCCTGATCGACTGACGCCTGTTCTGCAGAAGACAGCCTTGAGTGTCCTGGGGGAGCAGTTTCCTGAACTGCTGGACCTGCGTTACAACCAGGCTCCGTTTACCTGGTTTCCGATTCTACCGTGGACGCGACGACGATTTCGTGAGCGAGTGCTTTTGAGTGGAGCATTGGCTGAGCTTTACCAGCTGTCTCTCGCCAAACATGTGCAGTTGATTCATGACGATGCTCTGCTCGCCACGTTTGCTCAGCATTTTCTCAGTCAGACTGGTCTTGCCTGGCTGACGCCTGTGATCTCACTTCGCGGGCGAGGATTCCATGATGGTCTGCCTCGCATGGAGATGCTGTCGAAGGCGATGATGACTGCAGTCGCGACTGCTCGTGATAACGAAGTCTTCGTCATTCTGGCGGACTTGCTGGAATCGGCTCACAGCATTTCTCACCTGATGCCTGCTCTCAAACTTGCACGAGGCAAGCATCATCGCGTCATGGTGGTTTGCCCGACTCCGTCGTTTCGTCGCCCAACAGAAGAGTCAACGCAGATTGTTTCGACCTCTCCGGAGGATCTCCTGTTTGCGGCAGAGCAGACGCGGACACGTGATCTAGCGATGCGTCTGCGGCGAGAACTAAGAAGGCTTGGAGTCTCCCTCACTTTTTCGGGAGAACAAAACGCGATCCGAGCGATCCTGTCGGAGATGGAACTTGCTCGAACTGGCCGAACGGCTGCAGGAGTTCGATCATGAGTTCCTTCTTCGAGAGACCAAAGAGTGAAGGGAACGCGGGGGCACGGGAAGGTACTGAAACTTCGCCTCGCCGGGGCGGGCCGCGATCATTGTGGAGTGGAATCGTTGGCGATGTGGATAGTTCTTCCGGTATCCATGCCTTTTCAACCCCGGATGTTCAGGGACAAACGACCGACATTCGCAGCGGAACGTTGACGATCATTGCGGTACTGGCACTGACCGCGATGACTTTGTCGATTCTGTTTCCGCTTGTCCCATGGTCCGTCAAGCTGTTGTTCATGGCGGTTGTTTTTCTGTCGCTTCGATATTGGGGCGGGATTCTGGTTCTGGCCCTTGTGCAGTTCGACCTGATGTCACGTGAAGGGCGAATGATGAACGTGATGTCGGGAGCCGATGGCTTTCTGTTTGCGTTCTGCATCGGATCAGTTCTGATGTTCGTTGCTCGGCAGCGAGACGTTTTGAACGAAGTGTCTCGCAGTGACTTCAGAACGCTGCTGCGAAGGATGTTTGCAGACGATTCCAGAACAACGACGCCGTCTGGTCCTGAACGCGATCAGGAAGCAAAGTCGATTGACACAACGATGCGACTTTTGGGTTCTGCCGTGCGAGGCCTCTTGGTAATACTGCTTTGCGCGACGATTGCAAGATACTCGCTGGCAGTGGTTCCACGCGGGCGGGCTTTCAGTTTGCAGATCCGCGACTTTATCGTGGACAATCCGGAACTGACGGGAGTCAGCCTGCTTGTAGTTGGAGTTATGGCCACAGTGCTGGTCCTGACCGAAATTGGCTGGCGGCAGATGACGGCGTCTCAGGGACGCGTTTATCTTCGTTCTGCACTTTTGAAGCAGATGTACGTTGATCTGCGAATGGTGACGATGCGTCGCCTGCGTCTGCGTCAAAAGCGACACGGTCCGGCCGGTGGGGAAAACAACACGTCCGGTAGTACAAAGTGACGTTGATCCCGACATCACGACTCTGCGAATGTTGTGTTGACGGGTTCAACTTCATTACCCAGTTGTCAAACAGAGCGCTACTTTTACCTCACTCACTGTTCGCTACTTGCGGGTCAGTTCGCGCGGCTGCTGTCGACGCCAGCCCTTGAGCTTGAGCGCCCCGTCCGAATGAAGTTGCAGGAGGGAATAGCTGTTGTTTTCTTCTCCCGTGCCCTCG
>JAEUII010000373.1 GCA_016795145.1 Planctomycetaceae bacterium | reverse complement strand
CGCACAATGAATGGTGCGGCAGGCACGCTCACTGTATTCCTGAGATTAGGCCTGCCGCAAGCCAGCAGACACCGGCGACGCTGACATTCAGATAAACAGTTGCCGCTTTCACGAATACTCGGACAGGCTTCCCTTCCGTTCGAGGGCTTAGCGCTGAACACTGTCCAAACAAAAAACCGCGCACAAAAAAACCTCGGCTGAAACAGCCGAGGTTACTGACCCCAAGGGGATTTGAACCCCTGTTACCGGAATGAAAATCCGATGTCCTAGACCTAACTAGACGATGGGGCCTTGAGTGATTCGCAGAATACAGTGAACCAAAGTTCGGTTCAATTCAGCGGACCGATGTGTCGGAGGATTCTTCGGAACCTTCCTGGGAAAACTTAAGCTTTTCCCCGAGAATGGCGTCGAGGACTTCCTGTCTGTGAACGGAAACGTCACGCGGTGCCTGGATTCCAATTCGCACCTTGTCGCCGCGAACGTCAACGATCGTAATCACGACATTGTCGTTGATCACGATACTCTCGTTTTTCTTCCTTGATAGAACCAGCATGAGTACTCTCCCGACCGATGGCGTTCAGCTGTTGTCACAGCTTCCCTCCTGAGCGCAGATCACAGCGAAACCACAACATCGTGTGGAATCATCGTAGATCTGCGACCACGCATCGTCAACGGGACAATCGGCAATTCCTGCCGATGCCACAGTTTGCGATGACCACCGAAAGAAAGAGTGCACAGATGTTCTGTGCACTCCTTTGCTGGTCGGGCGAAATGTCGGGGATTCCTGCACCACAGGATCCCGGTCAACGGAACTAGATGAGTTCCTTCAGCTTCTTCAGAGCCTTGACCTTCACGACCTTCTTCGCTGGCTTTGCTGGGTAAACGCGTGGCTGGCCGGTGCGAGGATCGGTGCCAGTGCGTTCCTTGGTGGCTGGGCGAGAATGAACATAGATCTTCAACATGCCTGGAAGCGTGAAAATGCCAGGTCCCTTGGCAATGTTGGAAGAAATCAGAGTTTCCAGAGCTTCCAGCACCGCACCGATTTCCTTACGGCTCTGGCCAGTGGCTTCTGCCAGTGCGTTCAGGATATCGGACTTGGAAATAGACTTTGGCTTGGATGCTTTCTTGGCCATTCGAGGAACTCTCCTTCAAATCAATTTTCAGTGCTGGACAAAACTAGTTCGGATGAGGGTGTCCGATGAAATTTCGCAAGAAACCCTCCTGTTTTTCGCCGGAAGTAGAGTTCTGATCACCTGGAGTGTCAATCCTTCAGAAGTCGGAAAATCAGTATTTCCCTGAGTTTTTTGATGTTTCCGGATTCTCGCCGCTCCTGATTGACGAACAGCCCGGCTCGGTGGACCTCGCCTTCTTCCGCTTAATTACATCATCCAATCGGTGAGTACAAGCACACACGGGAGGCGTTTCGAGTTTTGTGCAAATGCCTGAGATACAGCGGTTTCGTGAGTCCCATGGTCTCGGCGAAGCCAAACGCGGCCCACCCCCGAGCTTGCTGCCGCTCGCTCGACCCCTCCCAGACCAGGGTCTGGGTGGGGAAGTAATGCAGGAAGATGCACTCTTTTATAGACGGCTCACTTGCGGCAGACGGGACGTGAAACTGGCGGCGACGTATAGTCCAATTCTTCATTCCCGCCTCTCCGCTTTCTTCCGGAGATCCTCCCATGCGATTATCCCCTTCTCGTCGGCACAGTGTGGCGTCTTTGACGGCAGCCAGAATCTGCCTCGTCGCTGCTGCCATCTTTTCTATGACTGTCTCGGCCCGACTGGTGGCTCAGGACGCCGAGAAGCCCAGCGCTGAATCCAAGATCAGGAGCCGGGCGTACCTGGATGAAAGCAATCCGTGGTATCCGCACAAGGACTTTCCAAAACTCATCACTCCGCAATGGGTTGGTGAGGAAGGAGTCGAAGCGGTCATCGTCCTGGCCATTGATGACATGCGAGACCCTGCGAAGTACGAAGCTTATCTGCGACCCATCCTCAATCGTCTGAAGCAAATTGACGGTCGTGCTCCCGTCAGCATCATGACATGCGATGTGAAGCCGGATGATCCTCAGTTACAGAGCTGGCTCGGTGAAGGACTCAGTATCGAATGTCATACGATCGATCACCCATGCCCGATTCTTCACGGAGGTGACTTCGCAAAAGCCAAGTCGACCTACGATCGCTGCGTCGACCTGATGGGACAGATCCCGAACAACACGCCAGTCGCCTTCCGGACTCCATGCTGCGATTCACTCAACACAGTCAGCCCAAGGTTCTACTCGGAGATCTTCAGCAGCAAAACGGAAAAGGACAACTTCCTGCAGATCGATTCGTCGGTCTTCATGTTCTACACATCGGAAGACGAATCTCTGCCCAAAGATCGAGTCCTCGATGCCAACGGTAAGGAACGATTCTGGAAGTACTTGCCAAAGAACAACAAGTACGGCGGGAATACTCACGACCATTTCGTGAACTACATCAAGAACTATCCCTATCCATACGTCATTAATAACTCCTGCTGGCAGATTCCCTGCATCGCTCCCAGCGACTGGTCTGCTCAGCATCTTCACGGCATCAACAACCCGATGACCGTCGATGACTGGAAGGCCGCGATCGACCTCACCGTCCACAAGCAAGGCTGCTTCAGCCTGGTCTTCCACCCGCACGGCTGGATCAAGCCGGAACAGGTCGTTGAGATGATCGACCATGCCGTGGCAAAGCACGGGAACAAGGTGAAGTTTTTGAACTTCAGAGAGGTTGCGGATCGGTTGAATCAGCGATTCTTCTTTTCGACGAAGGAAATGCCGCATGCTTATTCAGTCCACAGCCCCGCTGATGTTGTTCGATTCGAAGATGTCGACGACAACGGCTTCGTGGATGTGATCTATCCTGGGGCAGGAGCGAAGGTATTTGACGGGAAGCTGATCGAGGATGCTGGCTCATTGTTCTATGAATGGAAAAATGGTCAGTGGGAGAAGCAGCAGTTTCCATTTTTCATCACGCAATCTAATCCGGGCGCCCTGTTTCAACCAAAAGTTCGTCAGAAGAAGGTCCAGCACTTTGCGTCAGCTCCAGACGGAAAGACAGCATTCTACGAGTCTCCGGAATCTGAACTTTGGGCTCATGACGAAGGCCCGCAAGGACACGACGCCCGAATCTGGAGGTTTGGTGATACTGAACCATCTGCCCTGCAAGTCTTGGAGGTAGGAGGGGCAGGCGCATCCGCCAAAGCGAACAGCGGTCGCATCAGGTTCGAACTCTTCGTTGATATCGATGGCGATGGGATTTCAGAGTCAATCGGACATTCCGTTGACTCAGATTCTAAGGTGAAACTGACTGTATTTCGTCAATCTAAGGAGCAGCAGAATAGAGGTAGTGTTTGGGAGAGTACTCCACTGCAGCTACCGTCGAAGACATCGCTTTCTGAGTTATTGTTTGCCGACATTGATGGGAATGGGCTGCAAGACGCATGCATTGTCGGGTTTGGAAATATCACGGCCTATTTGACAACGTCACTTGAGCACCCATGGAAATCGCCGCTTTCATTTGAGTCGCAGATTCCTGGCGTACTTCGTTATCCAGCCTATCTCGATGGAGTACCTCATGTGTTCAACGGCGGAAACGGAGGCGTGACAAATAACGGCTTCTTCATCCACGATCGCCACTTCTGCTGGATCAACGAAGACACCTCAAAGCTGCCGGATTTGATGTATCGAGTTTCGTTTGACGAAGTACTGGCAGCCGCACAGAAGAAAGCGGAAAGCGGAGAGCGGAAAGCCGAAGAGTCAAATCCGAAATCTCAAACTTCGAATTTGAAATCCGATGTCACTCCTACATCTTTCGATCCTGTCCCCATTGGCGCGGCGGTGATTGACATCACGCCTGATTATCCAGTTCGGCTGACAGGGTATGGCAATCGCCTGAAGGAATCCGAAGGAGCTGCGGTCAGGATTCATGCGCGGGCGATGGTGATTGGAGGGGAAAGCGGAAAGCCGAAGGCGGAAAGCGGTGAATCGCAGAATGGGACACCGAACAATGCGTCAGCGTCGGCTTTCCACTCTCCGCTTTCGGCTCTAATTACTGTCGACAACTGCGGCGTTCCTCTGGAAATGACCGAAGCGGTCTTCGAACGCGTTGCGGCGAAGCACAACATTGCTCGCCAGAATTTCGCCATCTGTTCAACACACTCTCATTCGGCTCCATGGCTACGAGGATTTGCTCCGAACATCTTTGCGGAAGTTCCCGATGACCATGCGGCTCATCTTGCTCAGTATGAAAAGGAACTGACGGACAAGCTGGTGGAAGTCGTTGAGAAAGCCATTGCCAGTCAGCGGCCCGGACATCTGTCTCTTGGTTTCGGCGAAACGGGATTTGCGATGAATCGCCGTTCACTCAAGGAAGGCAAGTGGGTCGGCTTTGGCGAAGTGCCCGATGGTCCAACCGACAAACGAGTCCCCGTCCTGGCGGCTCATGATACGGATGGCAAACTGATCGCTGTTCTGGCGAACTATGCGTGTCACTGCACGACAGAAACGGGCGAGTTCAATCAGATCAGCGGCGACTGGGCGGGCTTCGCCTGCGATATGCTCGAGGCGGATTTCCCAGGGGCTGTGGCTCTTATCGCCATCGGCTGCGGCGCGGATGCGAATCCGTCACCTCGAGGAACTCATGAGCAGGCGAAGGGGCATGGAAGGACGATGGCGGATGAGGTGAAGAGGGTGATCTCGAATGTCCCGGATAACGGTGGCGATCAACCCAAAGCGGAAAGTGGAAAGCCGAAAGCCGATCCGGACGAGGCCTTGAAGACACCTGGCACCGATTCACCGCTTTCCGCTTTCCGCTCTCCGCTTTTGAGAAGGATCGACCCCGCCATTCACGGTCGCATCGCTCGCATCGACTTACCACTCGCTCCAATCCCAACTCGAGCCGAATGGGAAGAAGCGGCGAAGCGTCCGGGCGTGGAAGGCTCACGTGCTCGCTACTTCCTGGCGATGCTGGAGGAAGGGAAAGAGATCCCGACGACGATTCCAAACTATCCGGTTCAAACGTGGTGCTTCGGAGATGACCTGGCCATGGTGTTCCTTGGCGGCGAGGTTGTCGTGGATTACTCGATCCGCATGAACGACATGTTTGTGAGCGATCGTCTTTGGATCAATGCGTACAGCAATGACGTTCCCTGTTACATCGCATCGGCTCGACTGCTGCGTGAAGGCGGCTACGAGTGTGATTCTTCGATGCTCTACTATCGCCGACCGACTCGACTGGCCCCGGAAGCCGAAGACCTGATCTGTGATACGGTCCAGAAGATGCTGCCTCACAGCTTTTATTCGGAAGCTCTTCAAAAGGGCTTCCCCGCGCCGAAGGCACCTGAAGATTCACTGAAGTGCATGACGACTCGGCCCGATCTGCGCATCGTCCTTGCGGCCTCAGAGCCCCTCATTCGCGACCCGGTTGCGTTCGACTGGGATGAACGAGGACGGTTGTGGGTTGTGGAGATGGGGGACTATCCGGGGACAGAAAGCGGAGAGCGGAAAGCGGAAAGCGGGGAATTGCAGCAGGGGACGACGGACAACGCGACAGCGCCGGCTTTCGGCTCTCCGCGTTCCGCTTTCCCGAGGGGCCGTGTTCGTCTTCTCGAAGACACCGACCAAAACGGCGTGTACGACAAAGCCACCACGTTCCTCGATAACCTCGCCTTTCCCAACGGCATTCAATGCTGGCGAGGCGGCGTGATTGTCACAATGGCTCCGGAAGTCTTTTACGCGGAAGATACGAACGGTGACAACGTCGCCGATGTTCGTAAGACGCTGTATCGAGGATTCGTGGAAGGCAATCAGCAGCATCGCATCAACGGTCTGCGCTGGGGACTCGATGGCTGGCTGTATTTGGCGAACGGTGACAGTGGTGGGGTGATTGAAGGGACGGGCACGCGATGGGTTGATGGAATTCTGGAGGAAAGCGGAGAGCGGAAAGCGGAAAGCGGGGAATCGCAAGACACTGGAACCTCGGCTTTCGGCTCTCCGCTTTCCGCTTTGGCCCCTGTCAGCCTGCGTGGTCGTGACCTTCGGATCAACCCGGACACCAACGAGCTCGACGCTGTGTCCGGTCAGACTCAATTCGGCCGCGAACGTGATGACTATGGAAATTGGTTTGGCAACAACAACTCCAACCCGATCTATCAGTTTGTGCTCGAAGATCAATACGTTCGCCGGAATCCGCATGCTCGCATTTCGCAGGTGATCGCACAGGTTTCATCGATCCCCGGAGCAGCTCCGGTGTATCCAACCAGCCGAACGCTGGCTCGGTTTAACGACTTCGCGTACGCCAATCGTTTCACGTCAGCGTGCAGCACAATGATCTACCGCGACGCGTATCTTGGTGAACAATACTACGGCAACGCATTCACGTCCGAGCCTGTGCATAACCTCGTGTCGCGCCTTGTGCTGACTCGCGATGGCTACGGCTTCAAGGGTGAACGCGCGGCGGATGAGCAACAATCAGAGTTCCTTGCTTCCAGCGACAACTGGTTCCGACCGACGATGGTCCGCACGGGACCCGACGGAGCCATCTGGGTTGCTGACATGTACCGCGCGGTGATTGAGCATCCGGAGTGGATCCCGGCCGAATATCAGCGCAAGATGAATCTGTACGCTGGCAGTGACATGGGGCGGATTTATCGGATCGTGCCGGCGGGGGAATGTTGTGGGGGAAAGCCGACAGTAGGTCCTGCCTGCCGGGCAGGACTTCCGCCGCAGGCGGACCAACAGAACGGTGGATCATCTAATGACGATGGCCCCACTTCGAAAGCGTCCACGACAGACGAGTCGCAGCAGGCTGCGAAGTCCCGCCCGGCAGGCGAGACCTACTTCAGCCAACCATGGAACGAAATCCCTGTTGATGAACTCATTCAGCGACTGGAGAGTTCAAACGGCTGGTGGCGAGATACTGCGCAACGGATTCTGACGCACCGGCTGACAGAAATAACACAGGATGAGGCATTGCTTCTAACTCTGCTTGGCGTTCATGCGGCGGCTCCTTCGCCGCAAAGCCGAGTTCAGACGGCTGCTCTGCTGGAGACGGCGTCGGCATCACGAGCCGACATGCAAGCGGAGATGCTTCAGTCGCTGGCCGTTCAGATGCAGAATGATCCGGAGGCTGAAGTTCGTCACTACGCCGTGAAACTGATGGAGCCGCTGCTGCGACGTGGACAGGTCCCGGAGTTCGCACTGGAGATATTGCAAACCGCGGCTCGCGATTCGGATTCTGCCGTGCGACTGCAGGTGCTGCTCAGCCTTGGCGAATGTCCCGATGATTCCGTCGCTGTGCTCTTGAGCAATACGCTGCACGAAAACGCCGATGAAGCAACACTTCGGTCGGCAGCATGGTCATCATTCACGGAAGCCAATATCAGCCGAATCCTGAATGCCAGCTTGAACCGACCGTCCGATCAACTGAACGAGACACTAATCCTGCAGCTCGTCGGCGAAGCGGTGGAAATGGGGCAGACTCGGGAGATCGATAAGCCACTACGAAAATTGATCGGATCGATTCAGGAAAATACAACCGGCGACAGATATCAGGTTGCCTATGTGCTCATGCAGCAACTGCAGAAATCGGATGCCATGAAAGCACTGCGAGTCGACAGTCGGTTCATGAATTCCGTCAAGCAGGCTGTGAACATCTCTCTTCAAACAGTTCGTAATGAAGAGACCGACGAAAGGCGACGTGGGATTGCTCTCCGATTCTGCGAGGCTGCAAATCAGATGTTCGTGGCGGCACCGCTGGATGTGTCGGAGTTCACAACGCCGCAGACTCCTCTGGTGGTTCAAAAAGCTGCCGTTGCGATTCTGGCTTTGCGTCGAAGTAAGCAATCCATGGATCAACTGGTACAACTGTGGAGCACGCTGACTCCGGAACTGCGGAACACAGTGATTGAGATTGTTGATGCAAGCGATCCAGACTTGATCATTCTGTTATCCGCGAAAGACGTCGTTTCCGTTTCCGATTTCAACGCAGCCCAGCGCGATGGACTGTTGAATCATCGGAACCCAGCCATCACGAAACTTGCTCAGGCACTGTTTGGTGCCGAAACATCCACGGAGCGTTCGACAATCGTCGCAGACTTCAAAGCTCAGATTTCCAGTTTGAAATCCGAGATCTCAAGAGACGAACAGATCGCGGCGGGAAAACTGGTCTTCGAAAAACGATGTTCAACCTGCCATCGTCTGCAGGACATCGGCAAAGAAGTGGGAGCAGATCTCGCGGCACTCAAGGACCGATCAACAGACTCCCTGCTGACCGCAATCCTCGATCCCAACAAAGCGGTTGAAGCGAAGTTTCTGAGCTACACGGCTGTCTCAAAGGAAGGCCTGCAATACTCCGGCATGTTAAAGGGCGAAACCGGAGGCAGCCTGACTCTGATCGGCAGTGACGGCAAAGAAGCTACCATTCCTCGCGCTCGTATTGAAGAGCTGATTGGCACAAAACGATCATTGATGCCGGAAGGTCTGGAAAAGGATCTGACGGTTCAGGATCTTGCGAATGTCATCTCGTTTGTTCAGTCGACGGGAACGCCATGGAAGCGTTTTGATGGGAACTCACCACGGTCGATTCAGCCGGACGCCGATGGAACCATCACGCTTCCTGCCGCCGCCGCGGAAATTTACGGCCCGAATTTGGTTTTCGAATCGAAGTACGGCAACCTCGGTTTCTGGACGTCGACCGATGACTATGCCAAATGGACATTCGATGTTCCGACCGACGGGTTCTGGACTGTTGAACTCGACTTTGCCTGTGACGACAGCACCGCCGGAAGCCTGATTCGCTTCTCAACGGGAACTCGCATGCTGACGGCTCGAGCCCCCGGCACAGGGACATGGGACAACTATGAAACCTATCGAGCCGGAACGATTGACCTTCACCAGGGCAAAGGTCAGCTCATTCTGACGGCTCCCGCTCAGCCTCCGTTTGCACTGATTGACTTGAAAGCCGTAAGACTCATTCCGCCGGAGAAATGACGAATCGGTAAGTAGAAGGTTGCAGATAAATCGATCAGGCAGCTTGCAACAATGATTGAATGGTTCACCTCTCGCGTCGTGAGTTCTCTCGTGACTGTGTGTTTGCTGGCAGCATTTCCCGGAGTGCTTCACGCAGATGAGGCACTCCAGGAGCCAGCGATCGACGTGCTTCCGGCATTGCCGCAGACGGAAGGATTTGCCGGCGCGTTTGCGGGGATTTCCAATGGTTACATGCTGGTGATGGGTGGCGCGAATTTTCCGAATGGCAAGCCGTGGGAAGGCGGCACGAAGGTTTGGTATCGATCGGTCTATGCGGCTCGCGTGGAGGATCTCAAGCCGCAGCAGTTGTCGGATAAGAAACAACCGGATGATGGCTCGCCCTGGAAACTCATCGGCGAACTTCCTGGTGAACGTGGCTATGGGCTCGCGGTGACTCATCGTGATCGCATCATCTGCGTCGGCGGCAGCAATTCGAAAGTTCATCTTTCCGACGTCATCGCCATCAGCATGCAGAATCATCAACTGCACGTAGAGACGCTGCCATCCCTGCCAATGACACTGGCCAACTTCAGCGGAGCACTTGATCAGGATACGATCTACGTCGCTGGCGGGCAGGAGACGGCTTCGTCCGTGACTGCATCGGACCGCATCTGGAAACTGGACTTGTCCGAACCGCAACCGAAATGGACGGAACTCGCTTCCTGCCCCGGACCCGCTCGCATCCTGGCAACGAGTGCGGCGGGGCAAGGATCTTTCTGGATGATGGGCGGAGCAAGTCTTCGCAAGGGCCCGGACGGGAAGCCGCTTCGAACGTACCTCCGTGATGTCTGGAGATACTCCGGCTCGACGGGCTGGAAACAGATGGCCGACCTGCCAATGCCGCTTGTGGGATGTCCATCGCCGACGTTGCTTCAGAGAGACACCCCGGTGATTTTCGGAGGCGACGATGGAACTCAGGTTGGCATTGATCCTCAACAGCACAAGGGGTTTCGAAAGTCGATCCTTCGTCATATCCCGGGTACCGGCACTGCCGATGGATCGTGGTCAGAGATTGGTCAATTGCCGTTCGGCAGTGTGACGACAACCGCCATTCCGGAATCGAATTCGATCTGGATTCCGTCGGGGGAAATTCGTCCGGGCATTCGGACGCCATTGGTTCTCAAAGTCAGCGTGCCATAGTGTAGAACGGCTGTCCTCAGCCGTTGACCGCCTGGTGCAGCACGCAGAAGCGATTGAGGACAATCGCTCTACACTGGGTACCACAGATGCAGCCGCCTGATCTAAGCAATACCGCATGCACTCATCGGCCTCTGGCGCCTGCGGCACACACCCTTCAGGTGTGCTACCCGCCATAGTGTAGAACGGCTGTCCTCAGCCGTTGACTGCCTGGTGCAGCACGCAGAAGCGATTGAGGACAATCGCTCTACACTTTCTCAGGAGCCCGGAAAATCCTGCCATTCCGAGCCTTCAAAGGCGGAAACACACCAGAACCACGCCGCCGTGCCGATTGTCATCCTCGCAAATAGCCCTGTTCCCCTTCCGGCGACCGGCGGACATCGGTATTTTCCGGCACAAATTCCCACAGGTCATATTCAACACCGCCATTTTTGGCAGACTGTCCTATGAATGACAACGCTCCGGTTCATCGTGACTTCGTTCGGCAGATCGTGGAAGACGATCTGAAGACCGGCAAGTGGGAAGGTCGCGTTCAGACTCGATTTCCGCCCGAACCAAACGGCTATCTTCATATCGGGCACGCGAAAAGTATCTGTCTGAACTTCGGCATCGCGAAGGAATACAACGGGCTCTGCAATCTCCGATTCGACGACACCAACCCGGAAAAGGAGGACACAGAATATGTGGACTCCATCATGGAAGATGTCCGCTGGCTGGGTTTCACCTGGGACGATCGTCTGTTCTACGCATCGGACTATTTCGAACAGCTCTATGAATGGGCCGAGAAGCTGATTCGAGACGGGAAGGCCTACGTCTGCAGTCTGCCGCTGGACGAAATCCGCTCAGGTCGAGGAACGCCCTCCGTGCCAGGTGTTGCCAGTACGTATCGAAGCCGAACGGTTGAAGAGAATCTGGATCTGTTCCGTCGCATGCGAGCCGGTGAGTTCGGCGATGGGGCTCACGTGCTTCGAGCCAAAATCGATATGGCTCACCCGCACATGCTTCTTCGCGACCCGATCATGTACCGCATTCGACATGCAGAACATCATCGCACGGGAAACAAGTGGTGCATCTACCCAACGTACGACTACGCTCACGGGCAGTCGGACTCGATCGAGAAGATTACTCATTCGATCTGTACGCTCGAATTCGAAAACCACCGACCGCTGTACGACTGGTACTGCCAGGCTTTGGGGATTCATCATCCGCAGCAGATTGAATTCAATCGTCTGAACCTGACGTACACGATGATGAGCAAGCGCCGGCTTCTGGAGCTGGTGAAGGGCAACTACGTGAACGGCTGGGACGATCCTCGCATCCCTACAATTCGCGGACTGCGTCGGCGAGGTTACACGCCGGAAGCCATCCGGGCGTTCTGTGCCTACGTGGGTGTCACGAAGCACAACGCCGTGATGGATATGGGCGTTCTGGAGAACCACATTCGTGAAGACCTGAATCGCCGCGCGGAACGGCGAATGGCCGTTCTGAATCCGATCAAGGTTGTGATCACGAATTATCCGGAAGGTCAGTCCGAAGAAATGTCTGCCGTCAACAATCCGGAAGATCCGTCCGCAGGAAGCCGAACGGTTGCATTCGGACGTGAGCTGTACATCGAGCGGGATGACTTCATGGAAGATCCGCCGAAGAAGTTCTTCCGATTGTCACCAGGGAAAGAAGTCCGTCTTCGATGGGCGTACTTCGTGACCTGCACCGGAGTCATCAAGAACGATGCTGGTGAAGTCACGGAAGTCCACTGCACGTACGACCCGGCGACTCGCGGTGGCGATGCTCCGGATGGACGCAAAGTGAAGGCAACTCTGCACTGGGTTTCCGCGAAGCATGCGGTCGCGGCAGAAGTTCGTCTGTACGATCATCTGTTCTGCAAAGAAGACCCGGATGATGTGGCCGATCCTTCACTGGACTGGAAATCCAACCTGAATCCGAACTCACTCCAGGTCGTTACGAATGCGTGGCTGGAGCCCGAACTTGGCAAAGCTGCCATCGGTGACCGATTCCAGTTTGAGCGTCTGGGATACTTCTGCGTCGATGCCGACAGCAAACCCGGAAAGCCCGTCTTCAATCGCACCGTGACGCTGAAGGATCAGTGGGCGAAGGAACAAACCAAGGGCGCGTAGTTCGTGGGTTAATGAAGTGAACGCAGAAATGCGGAAGCGACGGTCCCAGTGGTTTCCGCTGCAGATCGAGAGGGCACGCTATTGTGTCTTCGGCCCAACGGGCCAGCAACATACCAGCCCGGGGCACCGCCCCGGGTTCGCGAACCTATGCAATGATTCAGCCCTGAATGGGCGACACAACACGTGTTATGCTGACGTGTTGTCTCTTTGTTGCGCCCCGTTGGGGCTTAGGATGTGGTGCGGTCCATTTCCTGGGGCGCTGCCCCAGGCTGAATTGTGGTTGCCCCATTTGGGGCGGCATCCACTCGCAGCGGTTTCGAAGCATTGATTCCAAGTGCGGCGAAGGCAGCGATCAGGTTCACTACGGCGCAGGCTGTGAAGGCGTGGTTCCAGAGAATGGTTCCCGTTACAGCTCCGGAGCCTGCTGCTGTCGCTCCAACGGTTGCGCCGACGAAGAGGCCGAAGAACTGAGGCGACAAGGCGGCGCCGAAGTTTCCCCACATATTGGCCCAGCCCACCGCCGATCCGACATAGCGGCCACCGACATCCTGTCCAAAAGCCCAGACGGCGGGCGTTCCAAGGTCCGTTGCAAGTCCCACTACAGCAAGACACAGCGTGGCACCGACTGCCGAATCTACCCAGTGAATGCTCAGAAACGCGCACGTCACGATGACTCGGGAAATCGCCAGAGCCAGTGACCGTCCCCAGCGCAGGCCGAATGTGCTGGTGAGTGAGTCCGTAAAGAACCCGCCGAGAAACATCCCGATGATTCCGGCTGCCAGAGGCAGACTCTGAAGCCAGCCCTGACTTTGCTGAGTCGTGTTGTAGGCCTGCTGCAGGAACTGCGGCATCTTCGTGACAAGGAAGCCCCAGCCGATGTTGGCCGCAAACTGAACGAAACAGTTCATCCACATCGGTAACGAACTCACCATCGCCATGATCGGAGGAAACTCGGAGGCTTTGCTGGCCACCGGCGGAGCCACATCGCCGTCACGAATCAAAGCCAGCTCTTCTTCGCTGACGGCCGGATGCAGATGTGGCCAGTCTCGAAACCACCACATGAAGATGATGGCAATGACGATGCCAACGATTCCGTACAGCATCATCACCGGTCGCCAGCTCGTGATCGCTGCAACTGCATCATCAGGAGCACTCGCCCAGCCTCGACCATACGTCCAAAGCAACATCATCTGAATCGTCAGCACAGGAGCCACGGCACCTCCGAGTCGACCACCAATGGCAATCAGCGCGCTGGCTTTGCCGCGTGAACGAAGAGGAACCCACCGTCTGACAATGCTGGCCGCCAGAGGATACGCGCCGGCTTCAAACAGGCCGCACGCCATTCTCAGAATCCATGCCACCGTCAGAGTGCTCGCAAATCCCATCAGAGCTGTCACGAGTGACCAGAGGATAATGTAGGAGCCAAGCATCCAGCGTGCTCCGAAGCGATCTCCCAGCCAGCCGGCAGGAAGCTGTCCCAAAGCATACATCCAGAAGAAGGCCCCGAGGACCTGGTCCACCTGAGCACTGGAGATCTTCAGATCCTGACCAAACGGCACTGCCGCTGTGCTCAGGCAAACACGATCCAGATACAGCAGCACCGCGACGAGCGTGGCAAGAAGCACCATCACATGACGAACGTGAGAACCTCGATACGCAGGAATGTTCATGGAGCCACTTCGGTTTGAGGACTGCTCGGTGGGATGCGTCATGGTTGCCAGTGTCCGATCGTCTCAAACGGTTCCATGGGACGGCGGCGATGAGAAAACGTCAGACTTGCCGCGTCGGCTGTCGTCACACCATCCGTGTTGATTCGAATCAGCTGACTGCACACAGGAGCATACGCGGCGACCGGTGCGTGGACGCCTTTCAGAACGATCGCTGCGAAGTCAGAAGGACGGACGTTCTGTGACAAAACCTGCTGCAGGCTCAAAGGAGCAACTCGCAGTGTCGTCGCAATCACAGTAATGCCAGTCGTCGTTCCTTGCAGAACGGCCGTCGGTCCCTGATCAAATTTGGAATACCCGCCATGCCGTGCTTCTGATTCAGAGAACCGTCCGTCGGTCATACTCAACACGGTCCATGTGTCCTGCAGCGAAGGACCATGACGCGTAGGATCCCGTCGTCCTCCGATGGCGGCAGCGAACTGCCCCTTGACTCCTGCCGCTGTCGCCAACCGAACGGCTTCTGCATCCGCAATGACAGTCAGCAAAGGGCCGCGGCCTTCATGGATCCAGCCATGAGCAATCCAGGTTCCATCGCCAGGACTGCCTCCTCCAACGTTGTCGCCCATTTCGAGCAGTCCCACGGGACGAGTCGAATCGGCTTCACGCACTTTCAGGGCTTGCTGAATTCCGTCGGACACCGAAATGAGCTGTCCGCGAAACTCCTCGCGACTGTCCCACCAGATTCGCGCCATCTCATGTGCTGCGAGTTCCGCCAGTGACGCGTCGCGTTCTGCCACTGCGACAACCGATGCTCCCATTTCAGCAACATCGGAATACGGAAAGCCGTACAGGCACGAGACACTGACCATTCCGGGTTGAGACTGAATTCGATCCGCATGGCCCCAAAGTTTCGTTCCCTGTGGTTCAGATGTTGCCTGACGTTCAATGTTCACACACAAAGGAAGCTGGATCAGTCGACATTTCGGGCTCGCTTCAGCTCTCAGAGTTTTCAGCATGAGCCTGGCCGCATCCTGTCCTCGTTGAAACTGATCGAGATGAGGATTCGTGCGATAGCCAAACAGAGCATCGCACGCAGCAACCATGTTTTCCGAAACGTTCGCGTGAAGATCGAGTGTCCCGATGATGGGCACCGATGGCCCCACGATCGTACGGACTCGCTGAAGCCAGTCACCATCCGCATCCGGCTCGGACTCGGCAACCGTCGCCCCATGCGGCGCGACCAGCAGTCCATCCAGAGGCAGATGATTGCGAAGCTGCAATTCAAGACGTGAAACAAGTTCGTTCCAGCACGCCTGAGTAATCGCGCCGAACGGCATCGCACGAGCCGCAAAGAGGCCAACCGGTTCCACGTCGCCGGCCGCATCGAGCACATCAATGAACCCACCAACTTCGTGCGGCGACCCTAGAAAGGCCTTCAGCACGCCGTCGCCATCAGTCAGCAGATTCGAACGGAAATGCTCAATCGTCGTCGGCTCATCCAGAAACGTGTTACTCTCATGCAGCAGCGCGATGATACCGACACGTTTCATGCGACCCGTCCACGTTTGATCGCTCAGCGTTATCCCTCACATTCGTGCACAACGGTCGGAAGCCTCTGAGCAACACCACCGACCGGAAGTGCGTAAACGTATGCATCGCACCTGCGAACCACAAGCAACCCAATCGTAGAACGATTGTCCTCAATCGTTTCCCCCGCCGAGTCCCACTCTGCCCTCAACGGAGTGCGGCCCAAACTGAGCCCGAGGCGCTAGCCGATACTGTACGCCGATCTTCCCCACCCTATTCATAGCATCGTCAAGAGGCGGTAACTTGATTGGCTCGTGGTTTGTCACATCAACAATTTGGGATTAGCAGTCATTCCCGCGCAGGCGGGAAGCCAGAATGTTGCAAGCTGGGTTCCCGCCTGCGCGGGAATGACGAACCCGTCTTCGTTGTTCTGACAGAGCACTAGTGAATTTCATTCAGGGGGGTGTTTTCGGCTAGCGCCTCGGGCTCAGGGGAAGTTGCAACGGAACCGCGGCAGATAACCTTGCCTTCGCACTTGTTCACGGGAACTTTCCAGATTTCCCGTCATGATTCGTCATAACCGGTTAAGTACTCACACGGCAGTAACTCTTCGACGGGGAAAAGAGTGTCCAACATGGACGAACAAATCAAACAGGCAACCAGGCTTTGGACGGTCGCGCAGCCGGTGGTGTCGGCGTTTGTGGCGTCGGTGGTGAGGGACTTTTCGGCTCGTGATGACGTGCTGCAGGAAACAGCGGTCGCGGTGATGGAATCGTTTGGTCGGTATTCACCCGATCGACCGTTTGTCGCGTGGGCTCTGGGGATTGCTCAGAATCAGGTTCGGCTGTACTTCCGCCGCTGTCAGCGAGATCGGCTGGTCTGCAGTGCGGAACTTATGGAGGTCATTGGTTCGGCGTTTCAGGATCTTCCCGACGACGTTGTGCATTCGGTCGATCGGCTGAATGAGTGTGTTCAGAAGCTGGATGACCGATCCAGGAAGCTCTGTGATCTTCGATACACTCATGATCTGAAACCAGCAGCGATTGCAGATGTTGTCGGGCTCACGGCCAATACAGTCGCCAAGGCGCTGCAGAGAATTCGTGAACAGCTGAAGTTGTGTCTCGAACGCACTGCCGCTGATGACGGAGTGCTGAAAGGCGGGCTGACATGACCAACGGTGATCAGCTCATTCATGGCTTTCTGGATGATCAGCTCAGCGAGGAGCAGCATCAGGAACTTCTCGTCTGGATCAAACAGTCCCCGGAGAATGCTCGTCGCTTCGCCGCGGCCGCGCTGCTGCATGATCGGCTTCGAGCGGAGTTTCAGTCGCGAGCGATGATGTCGGAATCGGAAATCTCCGCGACGTCTGCCGCTGAGGAATCTTCCGGCTTGCCGTCGCCGTCGCCGTCTTCGCTTTCGCCTTCGCGGTCTTCACGGAAATCCTTCTGGCAGGCTCCACTGGTGGCGATCACTGTCATGAGTCTCGCCCTGTCCGCGCTGTTGATGTTCTGGAACGGTGTGGCGACTCCTTCGGCGAACGCCGCAACGCTGGAACTTCGCCGCTTGCTGTCGGCAAATGCAACGAATGGCCTTCGGACTTATCAGATCGTCGTTGAAGAAACGGCTGTGCCGCAGGGCCGGCGACGAAGAACGCTGGAAGATGACCGGCCTCCTAAGCCGCCGATGCAGGGAGCAACGTTGTGGGTCAAAGGAGCTTCGGAGTTTGTGCTGAAGCGTTTTACGACCGACGGTCGACCGTTCGTGACGGGCTGCGATGGACATGTGAGCTGGGCGGTGAATCCGGATGGTCCCGTGCGAGTCAGTCGGGATCTGAGCCGGTTTAATCATGACGTACCGGGTCATGAAAGTTCCATGCCTCTGAATCATTTCGACGAGGCGCTGAAACAGTTGCAGCAAACTTACGACCTTCAGCTGCTTCCGGTAGAGACGCCGGAAACCGATGGGGATCAAGCGGCAAGCAATGATGCGAACACTGATGCGACCAGCGAACAATCACCCTCAAGTCGCCTGATGGTCGCGATCAAGAAACGGGGAGAGCGAGGGCCAGCTCGCGTGGAGATTTTGTACGAACCGGAATCTGGCCGGATCTTTCAGATGCGATTTATCGGGATGCCCTACGGTCCTGACCGACTGACTCTTCGCCTAACTCTGACTGAAAACGAATCGGTTGACGAAGACTTTTTTGGACACGAAGCCCACCACTCGGCAGATCGCCGAGTTGAGGAGGAATAGATCATGGTGTTCTCTGTGAAGCAGCGATTTGTGGCGACCGTGCTGGCAGTGATAGCAGGCAGCGTTGGAACGTTTGCCTGCCTGTCGGGGCAGTCGGGTGACGAACGGTCGGCAAAGATCCGCAAGCCGGAGATGGCCGACACGATTCGTGCCAACATGTACGCGGACAACTGGTTCATGATGTACATCAATGGCGAGCTGGTCGCGGTTGATTCTATCTCCTTCATTCCTCACAACGTCATCTCGGTCGACATCCTTCCGAAGTATCCGATGACGATTGCCGTCATGGCAAAAGACAACGCCGATCCCAAGACGGGGATGGAGTACGCAAACACGAACATCGGCGACGCGGGCTTTGTGCTGAAGTTCGCGGACGGTACCGTGACAAACACGAACTGGAAGGCTTTGGCAGTTTCCTCAGGACCCATCGATCATGACACGAAGAATCCTCGTGTTGTCAGCCAGCCGATTCCGGAGAACTGGTACACGGAAGGGTTTGATGACAGCCAGTGGAAAGCCGCGAAGGAGTATTCCACGGAGCAGGTGAATCCCAAGCAGCCTTACTTTGACACGGACTTCGAAGGAGCCAGCTTTATCTGGTCAGACGACATTGAACTCGACAACGTGGTGTTGTTTCGCCATGTCGTGAAGAGTCCTCCGGATGGCAAACTGCGAGCCGACTTTTCGAATCTGAACAATGTCGTGCCAGATAGCCCTCCCAAAAAGGGTGGTGGCAAAGGTGGAAAAGGCAAAGGTCGCTAAGTGGTTTTTCAAACCAACATTTTGGGTTTACCCGTCATTCCCGCGCAGTCGGGAACCCAGCTTGCAACGTTCTGGGTTCCCGCCTGCGCGGGAATGACGAACCCCTCTTCGTTTTCGTTGTTCTGACCGAGCACCAGTCAACTCTGACGATGCTTCCCAACTTTCAGGTGACCGAGGACAAGTCGATGAATTCAATCCGTCTTCAGTATTCGCCGGCGACATTTTGCACTGCGATCGTTTGCGTGTGCGCTACGTCTTTCGGGTCTCATGTCAGCGGCCGTCTTGAAGCGGTGGAGCGTCCTAACATCATCTTCATGATGTCTGACGATCAGGGCTGGAATGGAACGTCGGTGCAGATGCATCCTGACCTCAAGGAATCCAGAGGCAGCGTTTACCACACGCCCAATCTGGAACGCCTCGCTGCGGAAGGCATGAGGTTTACCGCGGGGTATTCTCCGGCGCCGGTGTGTTCGCCGACTCGGATCAGTATTCAAACAGGCAAGAGTCCCGCTCAGCTGCACTGGACGAAAGCGGCTCCTCCGGAAGAAGGACACAAGCTGACGGAACCTCGGCTGATCAAGCAGATTGCATCTTCCGAAAAGACCATCGGAGAACTTCTGAAGTCGGTCGGCTACGCGACAGCTCATTATGGCAAATGGCATATCTCCGGAAACGGACCTGGCGCCAATGGCTACGATGAGCATGATGGCGACACCGGGAACGAAAATGCGTTTCAGTTTCAGGATCCTAATCCTGTCGACATCTTTGGGATGGCAGAACGAACCGAGAAATTCATGGCTAAGTGTCAAAAGGAAGGGAAGCCGTTCTACATTCAATTATCGTGGAATGCTCTGCATGCCTCCGAGAATGCTCTGAAGGCAACGATGGCGAAGTATCAGACGGCGTTCGGCGGTGCGACAGACAAACGAGTTGCAGTCGCGGCCATCACAGAAGATCTGGACACGGGCGTCGGACGTGTGCTCGATTCCATCGACAAGCTGGGCCTTCGTGATTCGACGTACGTGATTTACATCTCCGACAACGGAGCTGGCGGGGGCAAGGGGAATGTTCTTCGAGGCGGCAAGGGAGGCGTGTGGGAAGGCGGAATTCGAGTTCCCTGGATCGTACGGGGCCCTGGAGTGACACCAAATTCATGGTGCCATACTCGCGTTGTCGGATACGACCTGCTGCCAACGTTCTGCGAATGGGCCGGGGTATCACCGAAGGAGATTCCAGCCACCGTTGAAGGAGGCAGCATTGTTCCGCTGCTGGCCCAAGGAGGAAAAGGCGAAGTTCAGCGACCGCGTCGGGAGATGGTATTTCACTTTCCGCACTATCAGGCGTCCGATGGACCACAGTCGGCACTCTATCTCGGCGACCTGAAGCTCATTCGCTTTCTGGAAGACGACCATATCGAACTCTACGACCTTTCAAACGATCTGGCCGAGCGCACGGACCTTGCGGCCAAGCGTCCGGACGATGCGAAGCGAATGAACAACCTGCTGACGGCTTATCTGAAAGACATCGATGCTCAGATGCCAACACCGAACCCAAACTACGACCCAAGCAAGCCGGCACCAGAACGCAAAGGCGGCGGCCGAGGCGGAGCGATGAACGGTGACAAGCCCAAACAAGGCGGCAAAAACAAGAAGGGCGGCAAAGGAAAAATGCCCAACGAATAGGCCCCTCAAGCTCCCCTCCTGAACGAAGTTCGGGAGGGGTCGAGCGAGCGCCAGCAAGCTCGGGGGAGGGCAACGCCGGCGTGAGGGGACGAAGGCTTATTGATGATTGAAAATTGCAAAATGCAAATTGCCCACAACCAACATCCTCATTTTGCAACTTCCATTCTCCACTAACCATTAACCATTTCCCCAACCGCCCCCAAACCAAGAACCACCAACCAAGAACAAAGAACGCCCCAAATGCTCTCCCTTTCCAAATTCCGTTGTCTGATCGCGATTCTGATCTGCGTCATTGCATCAGCGACGGCAGAAGCGCAGAAGGGTGGGAAGCAAAAGGGAATGAAACAGGGCCAGGGCAATAATCGCACTGGCAAAGGTTCCAGGGAGACTCTGCTGTCGGAGAATCTTCCTCCTTCATTTCGCGGACTGAATAACGAAGACGTCCAGGCGCTCACAACGGTCGCGAAAGATGCTCGAGCATGGATGCAGCAGAGCACCATTCCGGGCAATGCGATGGTCCTCAGCACAGCGGAGTTTACTTCAAAGGCGGAAGTGCAAACGGACGAAGGATCACAGTCGCTGGATACCGAGCGACTGGGGCTCGCAATTCTCGCCCGCCTCGAACTCGCTCAGCGAAAGCAGCTGGCAACACTGCTGGATCCGTCACTCGCAGACAACGCCGCCACGGGAACATTTGACAGTTCGGTGAAGAAACAGTTTGCGGACATTCGCGAACTGGCTTCGCTCCAGAAAACCCGAAGTGCAGAAGCGGTCCTGAAGAAAGACGCAGCGGAACAGGGTCGACGCCTTGGAGAAGCCCTGATTCGCGAATCCCGGCTGTTCGCTGTTGTCGAGAAGTCACTCACAGCGGAGCAGCGTGATGCAATCCTGCTGATCTGTCGGACCGGTCTGGTTTCATCAGACGCCGAACCGGAGTTGCGAGCCGCTGATGAAGAACTGGAAAACTCTTCGCCGGAGATCCGCTCCGAAATGAAGCAACTCGCCTGGCGATGTGGCTTGTGGATGTCAGGAGGCCAGCTTCCCGAGCCAACGCTGTCCGAAGACGAAATGAAAGAGCTGCGAAAGAAGAATGAGGTCCTTGATCCCAGCCTGACGAGCCTTCTGGTTCTGCTGACGGAGCCTCAGCATCAGGAGTTGCTGCAGATTCTGAAGGCACGCGTCAGATCCGAAAAGCAGTCTCAGAACCTGTCTCAGTCGCTGGTGCAAAGTCTGCAGCAGTTACACGGAAGCCGAACTCTGGATGAGCGTTCCATCGAACAACAGGCCATTCAGCTTGTGCAGACCAATGTGCTGTCGGAGTACTCGATGGTGAGTTCGTTTGAAGCTGTTCGGCGCTCACTCACGGAGGCCCAGCAGGAGTATCTGGGAGGCGGTGACGCAGAGAATGCTTCTGGCGACAAGAAGCCTGGTAACAAAAAGGGCGGCAACAACAAACCGAAGCCTGACGAAGTAGATTGATCGCAAGGCGACATCGGCAGTGATTCATCAAGAAAATGGGATTGGGGAGTGCTCATCATGAGCGTTCGAAAACACGATCAGCAGAGTCTCCTTCAGAAGTTGAAGGGACTGCCAACCCTCATCGCAGCGCTATTCGCGCTGGTCGGATCGGGAAGTTCATCTGCGGCCGAAAAGCCAAATGTCATCTTCATCCTGATGGACGACATGGGATGGCGAGATGTTGGCTTCATGGGCAATACATTCATCGAAACCCCAAACCTTGATCGCCTTGCCAAAGAAGGACTCGTCTTTACTAGCGCCTATGCCAGCGCGCCGAACTGTGCGCCGACGCGAGCCTGTCTGATGTCAGGGCAATACACGCCAAGGCATGGAATCTACACGGTTGTGGATCCTCGCCAGCCACCGGGATCACCGTGGCATAAATTGCAGGCCGCAGACAGTCTTGCGGAACTGAATACGAACATCACAACAGTGGCCGAATCATTGAAGTCCGGGGGTTATGCGACGGCGTTCTTCGGCATGTGGAATCTTGGCCGAGGACGAACGGGCCCGGTGACTCCAGGCGGTCAGGGCTTCGACAAGGTTGTGTTCCCGGAGAACCTGGGCTTCGGCAAAGACGAGTACTTTGACGGAGACGGAAACTATCTCAGCGACCGACTGACGGACTCACTGCTGGAGTTTGTAGAGTCCAATAAGGACCGACCGTTCTTTGCGTACTATCCTGACCACGCAGTCCATGCTCCGTACAACCCGAAACCCGATTTGCTGAAGAAGTATCAGCAGAAGATGGACTCGAGCGGCGATCGACGTGACAACGCCGAATGTGCTGCGACCGTCGAAGCTGTCGATCAGAACGTCGGGCGAATTCTGCAGAAACTGAAAGATCTAAAGATTGATCAGAACACGATGATCATCTTCACGTCCGACAACGGCGGAACGAATCAGTACACCGCGCCGCTGAAGGGCAGCAAGGGACAGTTGTACGAAGGCGGCATCCGAATCCCTCTGGTCGTGCACTGGGCAGGTCTCAAGAATCCCGGACGCAAATGTTCGGTTCCTGTCAGCAGTGTTGACTGGTTTCCAACTCTGGTTGAACTCACCGGAGCACCGACGCCATCGAAGCAGATCCAGGACGGAATCAGCCTGATGCCCCTGATTGAAGGCGGTGACTCGCTGAAGAGAGATCGCCTGTTCTGGCACTTCCCAAGTTATGTCGGCAAGTCCGCGCCTTCCAGTGCTGTTCGAGTCGGTGACTACAAGCTGATCGAGTTCTTCGAAGACGGCGGCACTACGGAGCTCTACAACCTTGCGGATGACCCGAACGAAGAAAACAACCTGGCACGTTCTGAGCCCGCAAAGGCAAAAGAGCTTTACGCGATCCTTCAAGACTGGCAGAAAGAAACCGGTGCCGCAATCCCTGACAAAGCCAATCCGAATTACGACCCCAATGCGGAACGACCTCGCGGCGGCCCTAACGGTGCCGGCGGCGGCAACGCTGGTGGTGGTGGTGGTGGTGGAAAAGGGCAGGGTGGAATGAACAAAGGCAAGAAAGGGCGGCGTTAGTTCTTAGTCGCCAGTTCATGGCAGGATTCTGCTGACGGCCCGCGTCGGAGACACGGGGCACATTGGTGTAGTTCGTGGTTCTTAGTTCGTGGTTCTTGGTTCCGCTTTCGGCTTTCCGCTTTCGGCTTTCAATCAAAGGTCCTTTCGATGAAACCGCTCACGCTATGCACATTGTCACTGGCCTTTGTTGGGACGATGATCGCCTGGCCGGTGTCGGCGCTGGCACATTCAGGCCATGATGGTGATGAGCCACATGGTCATTTGGATTCGGCCAACACGAGGGCGATGGCTGCCGGACGAGTCTGGACGTCGCCTTCGGGGGCAGTCCTTGACGAAGGATCGTTCGTCATGGTGCGAAACGATCGAGTACAGATTCGAAGAAACGACGGAAGTCTGGTTCTTCTTCGGCTTGAAGCTCTTTCGTCCGGCGATCAGGATTGGATCACCGCCCGACAACAGACAATTCGTGAACAGCAGGGACAGGAGTCGAAATCGAATGCCGCAAAGTCCCTCACAACACAGCTACCTGTTTCGGTCACTCAGTGGCAACCCGTTGTCCTTGGTCCCGTGGAGCCTCTTCATTCAATGGCCAACATTACTGAAGCATTCGCCGCGTTTGAAAAACTCAGCGCCATCAAAACACGGTCCGATGGTCGCTGGTTCTATGTCGAATCCAACGGCATCCCGGCTCATCAAATGATGGTCGGGATCACAAGCTGGCAGCAGCAGGTTCCGCTGCCTCAGACCTATACCGGAAACAATGCGTGGCAGATACCGATGAATCCAGTTCCTGCCAAGAAGCCTCGCACCGCGAAGGGAGCATTCCTGCGAGGCGCGATCGCTGTGGCTGTGAACGGGATCCCGATCTTCAATCCCCTGAATAATCGGGGAGATGATGCGTATCTGTTTGGTGAGCTTGATGAATTTGGCGGGCACTGTGGTCGAGCCGATGACTATCACTATCACATTGCTCCCGTGCATCTTCAGGAGGTTGTCGGGAAGGCTCAGCCGATCGCTTATGCTCTGGACGGTTATCCGATCTACGGCTACGAAGAACCCGATGGATCACCGGTGAAGAATCTTGACGCGTTCAACGGTCACAAGGATGCGGACGGAAACTATCACTACCACGCAACGAAGAAATATCCTTATCTGAATGGTGGCTTCTACGGAGAAGTCGTCGAAGCCGATGGTCAGGTCGATCCTCAACCCCGAGCTGAACCCGTTCGCCCGGACCTTCGTCCTCTTCAAGGCGCGAAGATCACAGATTTCAAGGAAACAAAGAAGGGCAGCTATCTGCTGACGTACGACGTGCGAGGAAAGAAGGGGACCGTTGCTTACACCATCAATGAAAACCAGTCGGTGACATTTACGTTCACCGATCCAGCCGGCAAGAGCACGACCGAAACGTTTACACCCCGACGTCGAGGCCCGGAAGGACGAGGCCCGGGCGGCGGCGATGACCGCAGACCACCGCGACCCGGTGAAGGACGGCCTGGCGAAGGACGTCCGGGCGGTCGGCCTCCTCGCGAAGACCAGCCGCCTCCGCCGGACGACAACAAGCGACCTCCGCGAGGAAAGGGCGACAACACCGCATCGAAAGAACGGCCTGCTCCCAGGAAGTCTGCGTCAACGTCAACCCTTCAGCTCAAGAGCAGCTCCGTGAATGCTCAGGGCTTGGTCAGTATCGACTGTACCTGTGACGGCAAAAGTGAATCACCCGCGATTGAATGGTCGGGCGCACCTGAAGGCACGAAGGCATTCGCCGTCAGCCTCTGGCATACGGCTCCCGACATGGAGAAGTCGTACTGGGTCGTCTACAACATTCCCGCGAACACGACCTCGCTGAAACAGAACTCGAAAAGCGTTGGGACGCTGGGAGTGAACGACAAGAAGCGCCGGGAATACGATCCGATGTGTTCTCGCGGACCGGGTGTGAAAACATACCACATCACAGTGTTTGCGTTGTCAGAAGAGCTCAGTCTCTCCGCCGACAAAGCCAGCCGGGCTGAATTGCTAAAGGCGGTGGAAGGCAAGGTCCTGGCCGAGTCAACGCTCGATTTTGACTACGAGCGCAAATAGAGAATGCTCAAACCCGCTTTCCGAGCAGCAACATTCGATTATCGAGCCTGACGAGCCTGCGGTTTTGAGGCTGACGAGTCTGCGAAAAGTCATTATCGTCCCGCTTTTGGTCAGGCGGACCAGCGGGACATTAGGTGCTGCGACTGGAGTTTCCTTGTTGCTGTTTCCGGGTCAGGTTTCGCCTGTCGAGGCTATTTGCTTCACCGGAGACCGACAGTGCACCCTCTGAAGAAGGCCATTCTTCCCGTCCTCGATCTTTGCATGGCGCCGTTCCTGGTGCCATCTGCGATTCTGATGCGGGTCCTGCGTCGAGCGGGCGTGGAACGAATGCCGCTGTGCCGCAAGGTACTGTCTGCGGTTGGCGTCTTCCCGGTTTCGAACCATTACTATGAACCGCTGACAGACTTTCGCCTGCTCATTCATCCTCTGGACAAGCCTCGCAGGCTGCCCGGCGTCGATCTCAACACGACGGCCCAGCTGGAGCTGCTGAAGTCCTTTCGATTCAGTGATGAGCTGAAAAAGTTTGGGACTCAGAAGACAGATGACCTGACCTACGCATTCGGAAACGGTTACTTCGATGCTGGCGATGCCGAGTTCTGGTACAACCTGATTCGCGTCCGAAAGCCTCGGCGTATTGTGGAAATCGGAAGTGGCAATTCGACTCTGCTTGCCATCGAAGCGGTCAGGGCGAATGAGAAGGAAGACCCCAGTTATCGTTGCCAGCACATCTGCGTCGAGCCGTATGAAATGCCATGGCTCGAACGCTCCGGAGTTCAGGTGCTGCGCGAACGCGTTGAACAGGTTGACCAGTCAGTCTTCAGTGCCCTCGAAGCGGGAGACATTCTGTTCATCGACTCATCGCATGTGATCCGGCCGCAGGGCGATGTCCTGTGCGAGTTCCTGGAGATCATGCCCGCGCTGAACAAGGGTGTGATCGTTCACATTCACGATATCTTCACACCGCGTGATTATCCTCATGCATGGGTCGTCGAAAAAGTGAGGCTCTGGAACGAACAGTATCTGATGGAAGCTCTGTTGAGCGGCAACCCTCAGTGGAAGATCATCGGTGCGCTGAACTACCTGAAGCACGACCATTTTGACCACTTGCGCCGCGCATGCCCGTTCGTCACACAAAACTCGGAGCCCGGTTCCTTCTACCTTGAGAAGGCCTGATGGCAGCCCCGGGGTGAACACCGTTCAGTAATCACTGTCTGGGGATGTTTCCTTTTGGATTCAGCGCCAGCCCATCCGGTGTGCACCAGACTCGAAAACCAGGTGAATTCGCATTTCCAGTTGGAATTTGATAGTGTGCCCACCACCGCTCCGAACAATCTTCGCAACTGAAGGTCCCAGTTCGCACACCAAACGTTCATGAGCATGGTTGGCAGCCCCTTACAATTTGCGGTAACAGTGAAGTCGCTAAGCCGATTGCTTCAGTCGGTGGTCCCGGACAGCAGAATGCAATCGCTCGAAATTGGACAGTTCAAAGGAAGGGTGCCGACATGCCGCTTCCAGGGCTGATTCTAATCGGGTGGATGATCCTGCTGAGTCTGGTTCAGATCATCATGCTCTCGAAGTACGTGCGAACCCTGCGCCAGGCATTCGCACCACTGCCACCAGACGGCCAGTACCCGCCGATGCTGGCGATACTGTGTCTTCGAGGGGCGGATCCGTTTTTGCGAGAGTGCCTGGTCAGGCTGCTGGCGTCCGATTATCCACAGCTTCGAATTCGCATTGTTGTGGATTCCGAAACGGACCCCGCGCTTCGGCAGGTCAAACAGATCCTGGACGAACTTCAGAGCCCGAATGTGGAACTGATGATCCTGAAGGACAGGCTTCCGCACTGCAGCGGAAAGGTCAGCGGACTACTGGCTGCAACGGAGTCGTTACCGGACGATTGTGAAATCGTTGCGTGGATCGACGGCGATTCCATGCTGCATCGATCAGCACTCAAAGAACTGGCAGAAGGACTTCGTGATCCTTCCGTTGGAGCTGTCTCGGGGAATCGCTGGTATTTGCCGCCGGATGCCACACTGTCTGGTGTGACACGAATGTTGTGGAACGGATTTGCCGTGCCCGCAATGAATCTGTTTGGACTGCTTTGGGGTGGCTGCATGGCCGCGCGAGCCTCCGACTTTCGCAATCCGCAGTTCCGGCATGTTCTGGCCAATTCGTTCATTGAAGATTCAACGATCAGCACCTGGGTCAGATCTTCAGGACGGAGCACTCGGTTCGTCGCTTCGGCAATGCTGCTGAATCGCGAATCGATTTCGCTGGGCGACTATTATCGATTTGCGACGCGTCAGCTTTTTACCGTTCGTATCGACAATTCACGATGGCGATGGCTGGCGCTGCACATGCTGACGCTCAACATGACCATCCTGTTTACTCTGCTGCCAATGGCGATGCCTTCGCTGTATTGGTGGCGTGAGTTCACGGCGATGTACTTTGTCCTGATGGGAATCTCGCTGCTGGCCATTCCAATCGGGCACCAGCATGTGAAAAAGGTCCTGGCCGCTCGAGGCGAGCAGGTGCCTCGAATTTCTCTGGCACAGTGGATTCTGTTTCCGATGGCGACACTTCTCCCGAATCAGCTGAACCTGCTTTCAACGCTCAACACGTACTTCATCCGCAAGCTGACCTGGCGAGGCATCACATATCGCTTCGGCAGCAACCCCAAATGCACGATCGTCGATGTTCAGCCCGTAACGATGAAACACAAGACGGCCACGCATTCGGTCGTTTAGAGGCTACTGGCGACGGTTGGGCAAAAAGTACACGCCTCTCAGCAGCAATTAGGCGACTCGGCGTTTGTCTGGTAACCACGACGAAGGTGCTGGGGTTCGGGGATCTTTAGCAAGATCCACTACGTTCACTGAGTGAACGTTTTTCGAGTACACTCAGGTTGCGTATTCGACGGGCAATGCTGCATGCAGCCATGCGCCGAAAACTGGCATGTTCAGCGGCCGTGACTTGATGCAGACGAGAAGAAATCGTCGACGGTTTTCAGAGAAAACACGGCTCAAACGCACATTCTGCTGCTCAGAAAAGTCCTCGGCAGGAATTTGGCACGGCGGTTGCTTTTTCCACATGCGGAGGCAGTCATCGGAGTGGTGGGACCCGGTGACCGCGTTAACTCCGCAGGGGTCAAAGGAGGGGAAGGTCAGGAAACTCGCCTGTTCCCGCTCATATGGGTGCGTGGCCCGAGCGGGAAGCTCCTGCCGAGGAGTTTGTTTCGGCAAACTTCACGGTGGAAAGGGGAAAGGTCTCGTGCCTTTCCCCTTTCTTTTTGCGCGCAGCGAAAGTTAGCGTGAATTCTCGCCTTGTCCACGCAAAGCCTGTCCGCCGGGAGCGCAGTTGCCGCTTTTTTCCAGTCACAGTATTCTCCGGGCTGAAATAACTGCTTCAGCACACGAGCATCGATCACGCGACATCGAACAAGTCACCAGATCCACGCTCGGATATGAATACTGGAACCCCGGATGCACTCTTCCGATATCGACATCTCGTCCTCACGCGTTCTGATCGCAGACGACATTCAGCAAAACCGTGAGCTTCTGGAAGCCTACCTGGCGGATGAGGGCTACGAGATCCTGATGGCCGCCGATGGTCATCAGACGATGCAGATGGTGGATCAGCATCAGCCTGACCTGATCCTGCTGGACATCATGATGCCACGCATGAGTGGTTACGAAGTCTGTTCACAGATCAAAGCCGATCCGGCAAAACGTATGATTCCCGTTCTGATGGTGACGGCACTGAATGAAGCCGGTGATATTGAAAAAGCTGTGAACGCCGGCTGCGATGACTTCCTGACGAAGCCTGTGAACCGGCTTGAGCTGCGAACTCGAGTCCGCTCTCTGCTTCGAGTACGACACCTCGCCAACGAACGTGACCGACTTCTTGCGTACCTTGAAGAAATGGAACACCGGATCCTCCGCAGCAAGGAATAGCGCGGGCCATCGCAGAGATCACGCTCTACTGCTACTGCCCGGCTCTCCATGCGTCAGCAAGTTCCTGCTCAGTTTTTCCAGTAAGCTGCTTCCATGTGTCGGCGGAATACTCACCATTGCGAGCGGTCGCGTTGAGACGCTGGAGAATGTTCTCTTCGGCCGGATGGCTGCGAATCACCCAGTCGATGAAGTTGGCCGTGGTGCGATAACTGGCATCGTGTTTTGCACTCTTCAGTCGCTGCGGCGAGAGCTTCGCGCCACCGGTTTCTGGTTCGTACAGGAACCAGCGAATGTAGTCAGGGATCCCTTCCACAAGCCATCCGGGCGGTGGCATGATGTTGCGGTTTCGTCGGCTGCGGCCAGGATATTTTTGAACGATGTGAACCATTTCATGCACGACCGCACCGCGTGCTTCGCCGTTCAGCTGACCCCGAAACCACTCGGCATTGAGTGACACAGTTGTCCCTGCTGCATACGCCGGAATTCCCTTCATCTCGGCGTCACGCAGATAGCGAAACCGAACATCATGAGGTGCTTCAAAGCCATCGCTCGGTAACATCGTCACGATCTTCGGATACCATTCCTGGATCACTGGCTTCAGTTCCGTCGAAGACCACTCTTCCAGTTCCAGTGCCTGAGTCACATCGATCGTGAAACGAAACGTCTGATCTTCCGTGGCGAATCGAATTTCACGCAGCTCGGGAACGGCGATGCGTTCAAGAGTCTTCGCGTCTCCCACGACGAGATCGATCTCACTGAAGAACGTATGGCTGAAGCGGTTTCCGGGTTCTGTCGACTGAACAACAAACACAAGATATCGATATGTGCCCAGTGACTTGCCTGCGTTCTGGATACTGACCGCATGTTGTCCGCCGGCACGATTCCTCGATCGACTGTCAACGTCCGCCAGCTTCTTCCAGACGGATGACTGAGCCATGTCGGCGGCAGACTTTGGCAATTCGAAACCTGCTTCGTCACCTGTCGCCGTGTAAACGGAATACACCTGCGGCGCCCGACTATCTGTGTGCCAGGAGTACGTAACGATCTGAGTCAGTTCGACGGCATGCTCAAGGTCAACGGCGATCACTCCCTCTGTTGAGCCCGCGTTCAGAAAGAAACTATGAGCGGGGTCGTCAGCGTTCGACGGGATTTTTCCGTCAGCCAGACACAGGAGGCTGCCGGCATTCGGATCCGCCTTGCCAGCGACAATCGTCCATTTTCCTTTGGCTCCTGCATCGTTCACTGCCGGGACCGAGACCATCTCAAACTGGAAGGACGCTCCAGACTCAGAGTACTCGATGATCACTTGCGGAGCGTCGCCATTCTGCGGTGCTCCACCAACAGCACTGAGAGAATGGATGGAGCAAAGGACGGTGCACAGAGACGTAACAAAACAAGAGATCTTCATTTCGTATCCTTATCAGTTCTCGCTGCATCAGTTCCGGCTGCCCAGCGAACACCTGCTGAAATCAGATGATTCGGGCCACCGGAAACTTCGGGATGCGGGCTAAAGCAGATGACTCGTCCCTTTCCGTACGGTGCGCGAGCAATCGCAGTCGTTCCGATCATGACGCCCGTGGGGGCACCCTTCTTGGCGATCTCGGTAGCGTACGCGGCGAGAGGTTCGAACGCCGGAAGGTCGGGCTTTGTATCGGGAATCAGCAATGGCCCCTGACCGTAATAGACCGGCAGTTCCTCTTTGTCCTCGGACAGAAACTGCTTTCCTTCCGTGGTCAGCTTGATGGTGACCTCCCCGGTTCCTCGCGCCCAGTGGGCTCGATCAAACACTTTGGCATTCAGAAGGTGCAGCGACCATTCATAATCTGATGACGCGAGATAGGATCCCGCACAGATGCCGACGTAACCGCCTCCACTTGTCACAAACTGCTGGATGTTACGGCGACCCGTTTCACCAAGCTTCTTTGCCTGCAGACTGCCGGATCCACCCGGCATGATGAGCGCGTGGCAATCTTTCAGGCCATCCTTTTGAATGTCTTCCGGTGTGACTTTGACGCACTCAAAGCCGCTCTCCTCCGTCAAGATTCTGCGGAGAGCCTTCGGGGCTTTCGCGCTGCCGTCAGAATGATCGTAGATCGCGATCCGAAGCCGTTCGGTTTTCGTCTCTGCCGCCTGATCCGCATCGGCATTACTGGCTGAATCGCTTGCTGCGGCCTGAATGCCTTCAGCGGCTTTGGAAGTGGTCTCAGTCTGACATGCAGGAACATCCTGATGCGCAAACGCCAGGACGAAGAACGCCAGAATTCGACCAAGTGGAAACCGCAACATAACGGGCTCGCCAAAGTACCGCGCTGAACCGAGACAAACAGAGCGCTCAATATTGTGGGCTGAGCGACAACTCATCGCAATCGCGGACGAGACGGTTCAGAGAAAGCTCGTACGAATCAGAACCATCCAGGGATACCAATTTCCTTCATGCGTGCATCTAGTTCGGCGATGTACCCTTCACCGATTCCACGAGCCTGAAGGAATGCCTGACGCCCGATGAAGTAGCAGTCAGCAAGAGTCACATCGCCGATGCCGCGACCAGTGCGGCTCCGGAGAAATTCATCAAGACCCGTTCTGAAATGTGCAAACGGTGCGATCTCAGCAAGTGCCGGAAACTCGTCGGTGCTGTCGCCAATCAACGTCTCAAGCCGAGTCAACTCATCTCGCGTCTTTCTGATGTACTGCCTGACGGCGCGTTTGAGTGATTCGTGCATCGGCGAGTACCAGGGTCAGGAGGAAGGAACTGCGCGGCGATGGGGATACACATCAGTTCAATCGTGCATCCGTGAAACCGGAGGGATCGCGCATCGCAAGGTGGAAATGATCGACAGCTGCGGGATCTGTCACCCTTTCGCAGATGGATCAACCGGTGGGCGGGTCTGGAATGCGCAGCAAGCGTTGAGCGGATGGTCCGGGCGATTGGTGAAGGTCGTCCGCCGTTTCTGATTCGCAGGCGACAAGGGAATCAAAGGTGCACGCTCGAGATTACTGATGTTCTCGGCAGATTGCCGCGGGTGCATTGGTCTTTGTCGTTCGAAGTGGCACAAATCTGCTTTGAAGACGAGGGTGTCTTCTGCACTGATTGTGTGGTTCCCTACCTATCGAGATTCTGACTGCAAATTGTCAAAGCGATTGAAATCCGGATTGGCAGGGCAGAGCGAATGTCATCAATCGCTTCGAGCCAGGTTGTTGGTCCTCAAGGAACAGCTGAGGACAGCTGTTCTACACTGCGACATCGTTTACGCAGGCACGCGGATGTCCTGGCGGCTTTCGGACGACATGCTGATCGTTGCAAGCTCATGGTCCGAATCGGCAAGCGGGCTGGCAGAATTCAAACGCTGCTGACTCCAGCGTCGCACAAGGCAGACAACTCGTTCAAGAGTATCGCGATCGAAGTACTCAAGGCGTTCCTTGCCGGCGAATGGATAGTCCACCGAACGAATAATCTGGATCAAATCGGCAATCGTCAGCGACGATCGAATCTGAGCCATCGAAAGCGAAGCGATGTAACGAAGATCCGGCAAATTAGTATTCATGCAGGTACACCGCTGTCCGATATCCGTCTCGAAACTCAGGCTCGCTGCTGCATCGCCGAAAACTCGGCACAAAACGGGAACCAGTTGCTGCAGATCGACAGGCTGTTCGATCACATGCCCGTAACCCGCATCGAGGGCCTGCTGGACCACTCGAAGATCCGGTTGACGCGACATCAGCACCCCGATGACTGGACCTCGTCGACATAGCGATTCCCTCAATAATGGAAGTCCGTTTCCATCTGAAAGTCCGTGAGAGATCAGGCACAGCGCGAAAGGACTTCGGAGACCTAACTCGAGGGCTTCGGCTTTGCTGGTCGCGATCACAATCTGAGCAGGAAGCTGCATGAACAGTCGAAGAAGCCGCTGTACGGCCACCCGATCACTGTCAACAATCAGCACTCTCTGAACAGACATTGCGACACCACACCGAACAACCACTCCGTTCGTCTCACCCGTTCCCATATGAACAGGTCTGAATTTCGTTGAACCCTTAACCCGAAGGCCGAGTCCCATGACTTAAGTGCCATTGGCCAAACTCGGGCCGCTCATCACGCTGAAGCCGCTTTCATGATGAGCGAAAATCGAGCCAAACGACTCAGAATTCTTCAAAACACCGGCAATTGCATCATGCGAGTCCTTTCGATGCTCAATTGCTGAGCATTTCCAGACGCGAGTCGCAACCGAGAGAGGCATCACCCTGAAGTGTGCACACTTTCCGGTGCACCCGACATATTGTAAGGCTGCTAAGCCCCGAAGGGCTGCTTGACTTCGTATCCGCTGGCTCAGGACAATAGCTGCCGCATGATCAACAGCGTTTTCCCCGCCAGGATCATTCTCAGCAATTACCCGCCTCTGCCCGTTTTTCTCGCCTGCTCGAACTCTCACTGAAACTCCTGCCGTTCCTCACCACTCGCCGCGATCGAACCCCATTCTGACCGACATGGCAAACATTCCATTTCATCCGCATTCACGTCGAGCCATGTTGCAGATCTCCGGCGGAGGCTTCGGGGCTCTTGCTGCAGATCATTTTCTGTTCGGGCAGGGAGTCGCTCAGGAACCTCGACCAACCGATCTCAACGGAGGACTTCATCATCCGGCAAAGGTTCGTCGCGTCATTCAGTTATTCATGAATGGTGGCGCGAGTCCAATGGACACGTTTGACTACAAGCCGGAACTTGAGCGTCTGAATGGGCAGATGCTGGGACCGAAGGAAAAGCCGGAAGGGTTTACCGCCCCCGCCGGCGCGGTCATGAAGAGTCCGTTTACGTTTGCTCAATATGGTGAGACTGGTCGCTGGGTCAGTTCCGTGTTTCCTCATCAGGCGAAGATCATCGATGAGCCCGCGTTTCTGATGGCGATGGCATCAAAGACCAACGTTCACGGCCCTGCCAGCTACATGATGAACACGGGCTTTATGCTGCCTGGCTTTCCGTGCTTCGGCGCCTGGATCAGTTATGGCCTGGGAAGTTTGTCGGACAATCTTCCAACGTTCGTTGTACTCCCGGATCCTCGAGGACTGCCGTACAACCAAAAAGGTAATTTCAGCGCGGCCTTCCTTCCGGCAAAGCATCAGGGAACACTTGTCGATGCCGGCGCGAATCCGCCGATCCCGGATTTGTTTCCAGAAGCGAAGTACGGGTTTGCGATGGGTGAATCCGATCAGAAGACCGTCGCTGCTCTCAGAGCCATCAATCAGCGTCACGCTGCTGAACGTTCGGACGATTCAAGACTGGAAGCTCGACTGGCCTCCGCTGAGCTCGCCGCCAAAATGCAGCTCACCGCGCCAGAGGCATTTGATCTCTCGCGCGAGTCGCAGGAGACTCAGTCAGCGTATGGTCTCGACAAAGCAGAAACTCAGGACTTTGGTCGGCGCTGTCTTTTAGCGAGAAGACTGATTGAACGAGGCACTCGCTTTGTGCAGGTCTGGAGTGGTCCGCAGGGCGCCGCCAACAACTGGGACAATCATGGAAACATACAGACGGAGCTGCCACCGATCGCGATGAATGTCGACCAGCCCACCGCCGCACTGCTCACGGATCTTAAACAGCGCGGCTTGCTTGAAGACACGCTGCTGATCTGGACCACTGAGTTTGGTCGCACTCCATTTGCTCAGGGAAGTCTGGGGCGAGATCACAATCGAGGAACGTTCGTCACATGGCTTGCTGGTGCCGGAATCAAATCCGGCAGCACGTACGGCCGAAGCGATGATCTGGGATACGAAACGGCGGAAGGCAAAACCTGGTGCTACGATCTTCACGCGACGATTCTGCATCTGATGGGAATTGATCATCAGAAGCTGACCTTCCGGACTTCCGGCGTTGACCGAAGACTCACCGATGTGCATGGCCATGTGGTGCACGACATACTTGCGTAGCGAAGAGAATCACGGATGCTGGATTCGGCGGAGCGAACTGCGACTCTGTTTTGCGAGGAAGATCCGTATGGCCGAACAGAACGAAAAAAAACCAACCTTCCTTTTGCCCCCTTCTTTCGTTTCTTTCGGCCAGCTTCCCGGTATGCGATTCATACTCAAACACCGTCGTCGAAACCACTAATGATCACTAATCAACGCTAATCAAACACGGTCACTCCCGTCATTTTGGGGATCAAACCGTCATTCCCGCGCAAGGCGGGAACCCAGCAACGCTCGTTTGAAACCGTGAATCGACGCGAATTCACGCGAATAAAGCACTGCAATTGGCAAATTGGCGCTTGCGATTCCGGGCCAAAGGCCCACCCATTTACCTAGCCTGGGCCACTCGGCCCAGGTTTTCAATCCGCCATGTTTCCAAAGCCCCAACGGGGCGGCCGTTTATCTTTCCACCAATCCCACACTGGCGATTCGTCGCCCCAGCGATCGGGATGCGTCAGCTTCCCGGCATGCGATTGATTCTTGCGAATCACAAATTTCGAATCGCGAATGGACGCGAATTCACGCGAATAACGCAGAGCAACCTTGATCACGTTTCCGTCGGTCCCGCACCGGCGAAAGCAGCAACTTTGAGCTACAGGCGAGCGGGGCGACGTCAGTCCCCTGATTGCGATTTTGTTGCTCTGGCAAAAAGATGTTGGGCAAAAATATGGCGAGCGGTGCGGTGTCAACCCACCGGTACCCCTGCGATCTTTTCTTCCCTCACTTGTCGTTTCTTTCGGCCAACGCCTCGTTCCCCATCTTCGCCCCCTGGGTACGTCATTCCCGCGCAGGCGGGAACGGCGGGAACCCAGCAACGTGCTTTTGAAACCGCAGATGAACGCGAATTCACGCAGATAACACAAGACAAACAGGGTCAGAGGACCTGCTGCGATTCCGGGCCAAAGGCCCACCCATTTACCTAGCCTGGGCCACTCGGCCCAGGTTTTCGACCCGCGATGTTTCCAAAGCCCCAACGGGGCGGCCGTTTGTCTTTCCACCAGTCCCACACCGGCAATTCGTCGCCCCCGGCGAGCGAGATGCGTCAGCTTCCCGACATGCGATTCATACTCGAGCACCGTTGGCGAAACCACTAATAATCACTAATCAACGCTAATCAAACACAGTCACTCCCGTCATTTTTCTGTCCCCCATTTTTCTGTCCGAATCAAGACCCCCTGGTGCGACATCCTACCGCTGGGATCAGACCTCATCGCTGGCTATGGCCGACGCAACTCTACGTCTCATCGTCCATACCCTCCGTGCTCACCCGCAAAATCTCACCCCACTCACCGCAATTCGGGGTTGACGCTCGATTCCCCTACAAGTCCAATTTCCCCAGCACGATTCATCACAAAGTCAGCTGCTCGAGTCTCCTCCGTGAACGAAGTTCCAATGCACAAGCAGAACCGTAGAGCCACCGACGCCGGAGGACGGGAAACAGCGCGAAATCTTGGCAACGGTCTGACGACGACGCGCAGCTATCTCGCGGACAACCAGATCCAGAGCATCGCCACGCCAACAGTGGAAACCCTGACGTACACGTATGATGCCAACAAGAATCCCACGAGCGAAACCCGCTCCGGCGTCATGGCCCCGTACTCGTGGAGCACCGGAGCCAGCGGCTATGACGATGAAGACCGGCTGGTGAACTGGTCGAGAACCAACGGAGACAGTCAGACCTGGAATCTGTCTCCGGTGCACGACTGGACCAGCACCACCATCAACGGAGCGACACAGACCCGCACGCACGGACCGGCGCATGAACTGCTGACGATGTCGGGAGCTCAGGTGATGAACAGTCCGCGGACGCTGACGTATGACACCAAAGGCAACATGACCACCGACGACCGCGGCTGCGGCATGACGTGGGACTTTGACAACATGCTGCAGAGCTTTGCCGCCAACGGCGTCACGGATCTCAAGAACGCAACGTATGAATACGACGCAATCGGCAGACGCGTCGCCAAGAATGTCGCGGAAACCGGAGGAACACAGACCACCGTCTTTGTCCAGGCAGGGCAGCAGGTCACCTGTGAGTACACACCGGGGAATTCGACAGCAGACTGCGATCGCAAGTACGCCTACGGATCCTATATCGACGAGGTGCTCAATTACGTCGATGCCACACCTGCGCCGGAAGTCAGGTACTGGCTGAATCAAAATCGACAGTATAGCAACTACACGACGACGGGGATCGCAGGAACCGTGATCGAACGCCTACGGTACGACGCCTGCGGAAAACAGTCAGCGCACGCTCCGGATGGGACTGCATTGAGCGGCTCCAACACAACATCTCCTCACATTGCGTTTCAGGGCTGCCCAGTCAATGGCGAATCGGACACAGTGCATTTCCGCGCCCGTACATACTTGACGTCACTTGCTCGCTTCGCAAGCAGAGATCCGTTGGTGTACGTCGATGGCGGCAATATGTTTGCAGCCTACTTTCAGCTAACCGATACGGACCCAACCGGAATGATCTGTGAAAAGAACTGCAATACATCGTTGACTTGGTCCCCCTCAGATTGTGATGAGAATCGTGAGGGAGGCCCGTGCAAGTGTTCTGATGGCAAGCAGTTTGAGTTAGGTGGAACGTTTCCGATTGGCGAAATCGGCAACTCTATTCGGCATGAAATGTATCCGGACCTCGGATTCGAGTTGCCACCAAGCAATATTATTCCCAATATCCCAAGGCCACCTAATGTCCCCAAGCCAGAAGAACCCGATCGTCGGCTCGATTCAAAGTGCAATGTCAAGTTCGTCGTTGGTCGTACGGGATTTGGCAAGCCAAATTGGGGCCGTACATGTGCGCGCGACAATGGCAGAGACATTCTGATCGTTATTGAACCCGGGACTGATTTTTGCACCGCTCGAGCGTTACTGATGCATGAACTAATTCATGCGGCACAGTTCTGTAACAATGGAATGGTTCCGAATCAAGAATTTCCTCCCAAGGGTATGACTTGCAAAGAGGCAGAACGGCAAGCTTACAAGGTGTCTTGCGCCCGTGAGGCTGATCAAGAATGCATGAAGGAACCGGATCGAACAACTGCGATCAACAAATGCATCGAAAACGGCATCATGCATAGCTGTGAAAAGCAAGTTGGCAACGGTCCCGGCGATCTCCCCTCTTGTACAACAATCTTCTCGCAAAACGGCAGCTGATCGATGCGTAGAATAGTGACTAGTCTCATGTTCATCGGATTCTGCTGCCATCTCTCAAGAGCAATGGCAACAGATGAGATAACAGACTTGCTTGAAACGGCCAAACAACTGCGAGCCAAGGGGAATGCCGCCGTCGCAGAACGCATATTGGACTACGCTGTTCGCGATGCTGCCTGCAAGCGTCGCTATGCAGACGTTGAGCTACTCCTCTCAAGCAAACAAACTAGTCCGAACTTGGATTCGGCACTTCTGAACTTTATGGGAGACCTCAATGATATCGAGCTTTTTGATCTCCCTGCGATTCAAACGAGGTATGTAAATGCGGGAAACACGCGGTTCTCCGAGCATCGAGCTGAAGTATACGCGGCGAATGGACAGATCCCGCCTAGCCTGCGGGAGCACGTAATAACTCCGGATGAGGCATTTATTGCCGCACGAGCTTCGATCAGTGCATCCTTGAAAGGGCATACAGAATGTGGGGGAAAGCTCGCAGAGCTAGCCTACTCCGCTTCTGTATCACCCGATTCATCCGCCACAGACTCCATAGCGTGCGCCTTGGCCCTCTCTGGCCGGATCACGGATGCATTGCGACTGTCGGAAGTATCAGAATCACCGTCCGTCTATCCAGTTATTGCATCGGCGTATCGCAAAGCTATCGAAAGAGACTCATCCGCAGCCGTGGATTTAGTGCATAGACACCTAGGTAACGATACTTTAGATATCGCATTCGCACATGCTCAGGTTGTCGTGTTGCTGGAGCGGGCTGAGTTGTGGGAAGAAGCCTGCCAATATGTGAAAGAAGCGATTATCGACGCGACGAAGCGAGCGGATCCAGCGTCTGTGTCTCGTTCGGTTCAGCTGCTGTTGCTTTGGGGACTTGCAGGACGGCGACGAATCCCTGATGGTGTTTTACAGTCAATGCGACCCGTAATCGCGGATGACATTGTCACTGATGTGTTGTTCGAGCGCATGTCGGAATCGGATAGAAAAACTCGAACAGAGTTTCGCTGTGACGCCTGGTGGCGGAAGTTCTCAATGTCCCTGAGTGAAGACGCCAGCATGTGGGCTAGACAAGAGGTTATTGAAGCCTCAGTACTGATGCTTCCGTTATGCTATTCACAGAATGACAAGGCCACTGCGGCCGAAATCGTTTCCGCTGTGTCTGCATTTGCTAAGACGTCGAAGAGTGGAGCCAACACCGTAGACCAAGCGGCGAAATTGCTCTTGGCCGCCGCAAAAGTTGTCGCCGATCATGAGACTGCTGCGGCGGCGGCTCCACTGTTTCGGCATGCCTGGGAGAAGGCGAAGGGTGAGTATGGGATGGAGACAATGATACTTGATGAGTTGATCATTCGCCACCAGACAGAGATCGTCAATGAATTCGTACAGTCAGACCAGATGCTAATTCTTCTCGCAGAGTTTGTTTCTGGCTATAGACTTGGGGAAAATGACACTCTGCATCTGCAGATTCATGATGAGAAGGTCAACGAAATGCTGTCGGCAAGCGTTCGATCAAATATCAGAAGGAGCGGGTGCTCCGTGGCCAAGCGTGGGCTTCCGTTGGTCAGAGAGAAGTCACTGTTTTAGATTCTTTCATCACTCGGGCCTGTTATTGACTTAACGTGGGCGAATGTGTTGATGTTAGGTGATGAGCATGATACGGGAGTCATATCTTTGCCTAGCCCCTAAACAAGCGAACTTGTCTTGGTTGAAATCGCAAATCTCGCGGCGTAGCGATGCCCGGGCGGCGCCTAGAGCCGTGGGAAGTTCTCGATATAGTCTTCAGACATAGGCTTCGGGATTTCGGTAAGTCGGTGATCGGCGGGACCGAAGCGTCCGGGCTTCGGTTTTGTGAGCGCCGCGGCTCAAAGATCACAGGTCTCAGGTTTGGAGCGGCTGGTCCAGGCAGTCTTGAAAGCGGTAAGCGCCCGGTGAAGAGCATATGGCGGCTGTGGTTACCTTTCTGGGATCTCCGGGAGGTAGATCATGGCGAGGCGATATTCGACGGAGCAGTGGGCGGCGTGGGTTGAGGAGCAGCGTGAGTCGGCTTTGAGTGTGCGGGGCTTCTGTGACTGGATTGGTGTCTCGCAGAATGCCCTCTGTTGGTGGCGCAGGAAACTTGCTGCACGGCAGATGCACGCCACGGTCACGCAATTTTCAGGATCGCATCAATCTGATGTGCGATCACTGTTTGTTCCGCTGACCGTTGTGGGCAGTCCCGTGATTGAGGTGGATCTACCGGCTTACATCTCGTGGGAGCAGTACCTGGAGAATCAGGAGCAACTGAAGCAAAACCGCGCGATGAAGGGCTCTCGTGGTGCACCACGACATGGCGAGGCGCTGCTCTCAGGTTTGGTCGTTTGCGGCCAATGTGGCCACCATATGAATACGCGATACCCGGGCGACAAAAAGCCCTGCTACCAATGCAACGAGTATTACACGGATGCGGTGGCAGAACTCCGGGAACCGTGTGGACGCATTGCAGCAACGACTATCGACGATCTTGTCACACGCGAAGTGCTGCGCGCGCTGGAACCAGCCGCTCTGGAATTGAGCTTTCAGGCAATTGAAAATGTCGAGCGTGATCGCAAACGCCTTCACGATCAGTGGCACCTGCGACTGGAGCGTGTGCAGCAGGAAGCCATGCGAGCGGAACGGCAGTATCATCTGACCGAACCAGAAAACCGGCTTGTTGCACGCACGCTTGAAGCTCGCTGGGAAAATGCCCTAAAGCGACAACGCGAAGCGGAGGAGGAATACAATCGCTTTCTGCGACAACAACCGGCAACCCTCAGCTCGGACGAGCGGCATCGAATTGGCGCGCTCGCCGAAGATGTCGGGCAGGTCTGGAACGCTTCATGCGGAAGGCCTCCATCACTTTCAGATCGCCGACAAACTGAATCGCGAGGGATTCGTACCGCCCCGGCGTCGAGGTAAGTTCACCAAAGGAAGCATTGGAGAGCTGATTCGCCGATTGGGACTTGCCGGTGAGTTGTATTAGGAGAATAGCCTTAAGCAGAACGAGCGGTGGATCTCCGACCTGGCAAAGGAGCTTGGGGTCATTGCGGTGAAGATCCATTACTGGGTCAAACATGGCTGGATACACCATCGCCGTACTCCGTCAGGGAAGCACCTGGTTGTCTGGGCCGATCAGGATGAACTGCAACGACTACGCATACTGGCGGACAAGAAACCATCCTGGTTTGCAGCCAAACACCCGGAACTTGTCGTGCCGAAAAAACGCCGCGCAAGACAAAAAGTCTGCATCTCGCAATCAGCCACGTGATGCAGTGCCGTATCCAAATCCTGTAATGAGGTCGAAAAGGACGTCTTGTGATGCCAACTACAAGCGACTGGAGCGCGGCAGCTTCCAGTTTCCGAGTGACCTCAGGCCGCATTCGGATGCCACAAGCTGCTCTGTCAGCGCGGAAGAACTGTCTTGTCTGCTGGATGGAATTGACCTGAGCAGCGTGCAGCGCCGGACTCGTTTTGCGCTGCCGGAAAAGTTATGTCAGAAGCAAAAATCTGCTGAGATAAGTTCCAACAAAACTGATGGTCGCGCGTAATAACATGCATGAAACGGAACCAGCTGCCAACTGCGATTGAAGAGCTTCGGACGATGCTGCTTGAGCAACATCGGCAGATGCAAACGATGCTCGCAGAGAAGGAAGCACTTCGTCAGGAAGCTGAACAGGCAAAGCGTGAAGTTGTCATCGCGAAACAGCAGACAATCGAACTGACATCGACGGTTACAAAGCAGAAGAAAGAGCTGGAGCGAAGCGAACGTACAATCAAAGAACTGCTGCAGGCACTCAAGGGGAAGAAGCGCGAGCGTCTGGATCCCAATCAGCTGCTGCTGTTTGAACTCGGTGAACTGGAGCAGCTCATCGAAGAAGCAGCACGGACCGAAGAGACACAGCCAGACCAGAACGCAGCGACAAAGCCCGCGGCCCGCAAGAAGTAGAAACACGGCCGTCGCATCATTCCGGACAATCTGCCAACGGAAGAGATTGTGCATGAGCTTCCGGAAGCGGAACGCCTGTGTCCGATCGACGGTAAGCCAATGCCAGTCATTCGCTATGAGATCAGTGAACAGCTTGCTTAGCGACAACAAGAAGTGCCGTTCGTGTTGCCTCATTTTGAAATGTTACCATCGGGAATGGGATAAAGGACTGCCGGAAATGCCCTGTCGAGCGCCGCGAGACAGGGCATTTCCGGCTGCGGCGAGTCATGTGCTGAGCATTCATGAAACAGACGATCGAGGTTCACGTGGCCGTGGGTGTGTTGTAAATCAATTGCTTCGCCATAATGTGCCGCCACTTTCGGACTCGCCGTTGAAGGGTACGGACCTGACCGTCGGTGAATTTCCCTGGATGTGCCTCCTGCAGTCTTGCAAAGAGGGATTGACCGGTCGCGTCCGGCTCCTTCTCCAGCCATGACAAGATTTCTGACCAGACGCCTGCGAATGGATCTTTGCGGGTTCTGTAATCGCGTTCCTTGGTGGGTGATTGGCGATGGGTTGGACGCACCTCACCCTGTTCCCAGAGACGCGGAAGCTGAGCCAGAAACTGATCGAGTTCCCGTTCCTGCTCGTCGTTCACTGTACCGGGAAATGCCAGTGATGCCAAAGCCGATTGCGCCATTCGCAGATTGTGAAGCAGTGCCATCGGATCCAGTTTCGCCCGTGTCGCCATTAATGCTTCTTTGAGCTTTGATTGCACTCTTGGATCTGCAATCAGTCGATCACATGGCGTCGCAGGTTTCGCATATGATTTCTTCACCTTGCTCCCTTCGTGATGTTTGCTTAGCAGCTTGAACGAGGGCTGGAAATAGTTCAAATACAGTCGCAAATTTTGATAGAGATTTGCAATTGTCTGCCCCGCGACAGGCCCAGAGTACCGCGCGTAGCCGACAAAACGTCGAATCACCGCTCCATTCTTCTGTTCAATCCATGCCTGATCATTCTTTCGGTATGGACGCGATCGTGTAAAAACAATCTTCTGCTCTGTGCAGTACGTGATCAAAGACTCGTTGATGAATGCGCTGTCGTTGTCCGAGTTGATTCCCAGCAGCGGCATGGGAAGTTGCCCACGCATGACATCGAGTCCCTCGACCACTAACGATTGTTCTCGAGCCAGCAACGGCGTGGCCTCAGTCCAGCCAGACGCGACATCCGTAATCACAAAACTGTGAATGAAGGAACCAACCAGCGTTCCGCCACAATGTGCGACGAAGTCGATCTCCAGATGACCTGGCTCGACGTTCTCCCAGTCCGCGAATGTCTTCACGAGAACCTGGCTGCGTACCTTGCGAATGGGTCGGCGTCGGCTCCGGCCGTTCGCTTTGGACCGAATGTCTTTCAGCAGGCGATCAATTGAAGCTGCACTCACTGCCAGCAAGAGCTCGCGCACATGGACATCGAGTCTCAGGTGTTCATGATTCTCAAGGGATCTCACTAATTCAGGAAGAATGGCCTTGAGACGTTTACCGCAAATTCGGTCCGACGCCTCCCAGAGTACGATCAAAGCTTCTTTGACCGCATCGCCATAGATCCGCTTTCGCCCTTGAGCTGCGGCAACGGACGGGGGCCTGTTTTCCCTCAACAATCGCAGGGCATATTTCCGGTGGTAACCAGTAATTTGCACAAGCTCGTCCAGAATTCGCGATTTGGCTTGCCTCTCCGAAGCCACGTAGCGATCACGCAAAACTTCCACCAATTCGACTTTCGCACGTCTGTCCATAAATTGACTCCTCGGGACGGTAATATCCCAATGAGGCAACAGATGCGACTCAGTATCCAAAAACGTGAGTCACTGCGACCATGCCTTCTAATTGACGCCGAACACAGCTGGACTATGAACCATCGCGGCTCAAGCGGATCGTCCACAAACGAGCCGTGTATGCGTGTCCGGCGAAGCATGACGAGGCAAAACTCATCACGGCTCCCAAACCTCCTGAATCGATCGAGAAATGTCTCGCGGCTCCAGGTTTGCTGGCCGGAGTGGTCGTCGGAAAATTCGGCGATCATCTGCCGGGCTATCGCATGGAAGACATCCTGTCGCGCGGCGGTGTGAATTTGAACCGCAGCACGCTGTATGACTGGATGTCGGCCGTGGCCGATGTGGCCAGGCCGCTGTACGAACTGATGAAGTCGCTGGTGCTGCAGTCAAAGATCATTCAGACGGATGATACTTCTGTGAAGCTGATCGATGCGACTGCCGAAGGTGGCTCACGACCGGCGCGCTTCTGGGCGTACCTTGGTGACAGTGATCATCCGTTTGAGGTGTATGACTTCACGGTGTCGCGAGAACGCAAGGGGCCGCAGGAGTTTCTTCGTGAGTACTCAGGCTACCTGCAGGCGGATGCTTATGGTGGCTACGATGGAATCTATCTGGACTCGGGAGGCACGATCATTGAAGTGGCCTGCTGGGCTCACTGTCGTCGCTACTGGCATAAGGCGCGGGAAGAGGATCCGCAGCGTGCTCATCATGTGCTGGCCGTGATCACAAAACTCTATAAGGTGGAAAGCGACACTCGCGAACTGTCCGCTGCTGCGCGGCTTGCTGCGCGAAGAGAAGTCGCGCGTCCGCTGCTGGATGATCTGAAGAAGTGGCTGGATGCCGAGGTCTTTCTTCCGAAGAGCCTGTCCGGCAAAGCTGCCAGGTACACGCTCAATCAATGGACCGCGCTAAATCGCTATCTCGAAGACGGCGATCTCTCGATCGACAACAACGCGTCCGAACGTGCCATGCGGCCTGTAGCCATCGGCCGCAAGAACTGGCTCTTCGTCGGCAGCAAGCCCGCTGGTCAGCGAGCGGCGATCCTGATGTCGCTGATCGCCACCTGCAAAGCGAATCTCGTGGAACCCTGGGCCTGGCTCAAAGACGTGCTGACCCAGCTGCCCCGCGGCGCCTCGCTCGAATCCCTCCTGCCCCACACCTGGCTGCTCTCCCACCCGCAACACCCCGCAACACCGCTGGACCATCGCCGAGCGACGCCAGCTGGAACGCGAGCGGTGCTCAGACGATTAGCATGCTGTTGACCAGGCGCTTACCGATTTCCCATCGGAGAACTGGTGTCACATTCGCACAACGAACCCGATCGAAAGCACGTTTGCCACAATCCGTCTGAGACATCACAAGACAAGGAATAACGGAAGTGCGAAAGCCTCGCTGGTAATGCTCTTCAAGTTGGCCGAGAGTGCCTCTCAAGGCTGGCGCAAACTGCGAGGTCATCAGCACATCCCGGACCTCATCAAGGCGTCCGCTTCATCAACGGAGTCAACGAACAGTCACTCAATGAACAGTCGTCACCTGCCTCCCAACTCCCTACAACTCATACCGAAATCGTCGCCTGACCAATTCTCCCTGAACACAACATTGGGAAGTAACTCACATGCTCTTCATCAGGCGCTTACGCGCGGCCCCGGGAAGACGGTGTACTTCAGTCAGGAGCATCATCCCGGGCAGCTGGCAGCGAGCGACTTCACAAACTGCAATGAGTTGGGCGTGAAGACCGCCGGTCAGCGTTTTGATCATTTGTTTTATCACTGCGTACTGACATTCCGCAATTGAATCGCTCAGCACCGGATTTCAGAAAGCGTTCTGGGAATTCGGTGGAGTGACATTGCGGCATCGCAGCGATTCGCTGGCTGCGGTCGTCACAAACCACACCATACACCTCACACCTCAAACTGCGAAGCCGAAAGTACGCATCCGCAGTGTGCCGAGAAGATCGTGCTCGGTCTGACAGTCCACTAAAGCTCCTGAACAAGCATTCGGAGTGCATAAGACGAATCCGTCGTTAGCAGAATACGTTGCGCCAGAGTTTTGAAGAGGTCCTTCTCGCTTGCATCAAGGACTCCAGAAGCTGCTCTAGCAACCGATAACATGCAATCTGAGCCCACGACGATAGCTAGACACAAAAGCGACCTTAGCGTTAGCGTCTCCGCCCCCCGGATGAAACACAAATTGGCATCTTCTCGAGTCATAAGTGGGACAAAAGATGGCACTGAAAGCTCCAGCAGTCTGTATGGGGCGTCTACCAAGTAACGAACTGATGAAGCCAGATATGCTAAGTTCATCCCCGTAAACGAAACAGCCACTTGGGACAGAAGAGAATCTGGAGCTTGCCCAATGTCAAAGAGTTGCCGCAAAGTTGTCATCAATCCGAGCGAGGGTAGATACCATTGGTCATCGTCACTTGTAGCGCTAACTTGCGAAATGCGATGGAAAGCGGAAACCAAAACGCCGCCGACATGTGGGGCAATCGCTATTGCGAGGTCGCCGTTAATCGCTTTTCCCCAAGCTCTCCTAAAGACAGATAGTTCACATTCGATAGAAGAATTAAGGACGTCAATAAGCCGTTCAATGTAGGCATTATGAAATACGGTTGCCAATGTGTCAAACCTTAAAAAGGGTCTGCGCCAACACAGGGCGCGGCTGGACTTCCACTTGTAAGAGAATGTGGGCAACAGATTCCCACACCCAAAGGCGGGCGGCCTCGAGTCGATGCTCGTGCCTGCCTTGAAGGAATCTTCTGGATCCTGAGGAACGGTGGACGCTGGGAAGATCTTCCCGATCGGTATCCGTCACCTTCCACGTGCTGGCGACGCCACAAAGAATGGACGGAAGCCGGGCTGATCGTGGAGGCGTGGCGGCGTCTGATCAGTCGAATGGACCGGCGAGGGCTTTTGCACTGGTCGCAGGCAATGGGTGATGGCACCTTTTCGCCTGCAAAAAAGGGGGTCTTGAGGTTGGCAAGACCAAGAAGGGAAAAGGCACCAAGGTCATGTTGCTGACGGATGCCACCGGCATTCCGATTTCTGCTTTCACGACTTCGGCTCAGGATGCAGAAGTCAACACGATTGAGACACTTGTGGACATCCGCGTGACGAAGAAGAGAATTCCCTATCTGCTTTACGACAAAGCTGCTGATGCAGACTGGCTGCGGGATGCTCTGGAACAGCGAGGGATTGAACTTGTCACTCCGCACCGAGAAGGAAGAAAGAAGCCGTCCCGGCAGGATGGCCGAAAGCTCAGACGCTACCGTCGCCGCTGGAAAGTGGAACGAACCATCAGCTGGCTGCAGTATGACCGACGGCTTCTCGCACGCCACGAGCGCCATGCTCACCTCTTTGAAGGATTCGTACACTGGGCCTGCCTGAAAATATGCTTACGGCAGTTTTGAAATGACCTCCAGACAACCCATTTTGGTGGAAACAAGTCACTAAGCTCAGGAGCAGCGACATCAATGGCCATGAATGTGCAAACGCCGCTGGCCGCGCAACACAACATTCCAGGTGGTTTTGGTGGTGGGTCTGGCGTGTTTGGACACGGAATTGAAACTTTGAAACACCCTATGCCAAATTCGCAGTGTAAGTACCAGCAGCCTTCGTCGTCCCAGTGGATCGGCACTTTTCTCCCATTTGCGTCGACGGTATTGCCGACCAGATGAGTCCTATTGCCACTAGGATCTAAGCCACTCTTTGCAAAATATGCAGAGTATTGATTCGCCCCATCGACAAACTTCATTTCGTCGCGCTGGAGGAAACTACCAACAGATACAGAGAACTGTCGATTTCTGAAACTATAGATAGCGGATTCGCAGTCAATCTGCCGGCCAGTGAATCCCAGTGAGCATAGAACGAGGTCACCATTCCCAAATTGATTTCGTCTCTCGCCATGGCGGCTATAAAACCAGCGGCTCGTTGCGTTACCGTCACTTGCGATAGTAGAATACGTGCTCCACTGTCGATTCTGCATGAGCCAGTACCTGATTTCCGTCGCAGGTGTGGCGTCGACGTAATTGAGGACTTCATCGATATACGTCCCGTAGGCATACTTTCGATCACAGTCTGTCGCAGCATTTCCCGGTGTGTACTCACAGGTGACCTGCTGCCCGGCCTGCACAAAGACGGTGGTGTGTGTTCCTCCGGTTTCCGCGACATTCTTGGCGACGCGTCTGCCGATGGCGTCGTATTCGTAGGTGGCATTCTTGAGATCGGTGACGCCGTTGGCCGCAAAGCTCTGCAGCATGTTGTCAAAGTCCCACGTCATGCCGCAGCCGCGGTCGTCGGTGGTCATGTTGCCTTTGGTGTCATACGTCAGCGTCCGCGGACTGTTCGTCACCTGAGCGCCCGACATCGTCAGCAGTTCATGCGCCGGTCCGTGCGTGCGGGTCTGTGTCGCGCCGTTGATCGTGGTGCTGTTCCAGTCGTGCACGGGGGACAGGTTCCAGGTCTGGCTGTCTCCGTTGGTTCTCGACCAGTTCACCAGCCGGTCTTCATCGTCATAGCCAGTGCTGCCGGTCGACCACGAGTACGGCGCCATCACACCGGAGCGGGTTTCGCTCGTGGGATTCTTGTTGGCATCATACGTGTACGTCAGGGTTTCCACCGTTGGCGTGGCGATGCTCTGGATCTGGTTGTCGGCGAGATAGCTGCGCGTCGTCGTCAGACCGTTGCCAAGATTTCTTGCCGTTTCCCGCCCTCCGGCGTCGTACGTAAAGGTGGCGACCGATGACGCCGTGCCGCCATTGGGCGTGTAGGTCACCGACTGCAGCTGACCACGATTCGTGTAGGCCCGGTCCACCAGCGAGCCGTCCGGATACACGAGTCGGGTTGTCTGGCCCAGTACGTTCTTCACGTAGCCGACTGTGTACGTCTGGCCGTGAGTCGTCAGAGTTTCCTGAGTCTGCTGCCCACGGTCATCATACGTAAAAGTGATGGTGTTGCTGTAACGCCCCTTCACACCGGACAGCATTCTGCCGGCTCGGTCATACGTAAAGGTGTCCGTGTTCGTCTGACCGGCCAGCGGTCCGCTGGCATGACCGACGTAGACCCGCGTC
>JAEUII010000362.1 GCA_016795145.1 Planctomycetaceae bacterium | reverse complement strand
GGTATCGTGGCGACAACACCGCATTGAGCGGACGATTGCCTGTCTTCAATTGCCCATCAAATGCGAATCCAAACCAGGGTGGTCCTGACGGTAACTTCACCTACGCGATCAACATGGGCGTTCAGCGCCTGACTTTGACCGGAACAAATCCGATCAGCGGTTGGGAAGGTCGTCACAACGGCATCGGCTCGTACCTTGGAAATCCAGGTAACCAGGATGCTCAGGTGAACTTCCAGGCAATTACCGACGGATCAAGCAACACCGCTGCATACTCAGAGTTTGGTATGATCCAGTTCATTCCGGAGCCATACACTCAGCCACGATCAATGCAGCTGAAGACCTGGGTTGGCGGTAACACTCATACCGAAATCCGAACACAGTGTCTCGCTCAGACAGCTTCCGCTGACAACGGTGGTGGTCGCCATGCAATGCGAGGTGCTGGATGGGCATGGTCGTTCGTGGGTGCCGGTGCTGCTTACACCCACAACATGAATCCAAATGAAACCAGCTGCTACTCAAACGAAGGTGACTGGTACGGTTCAACCCTGATGTCAGCGTCCAGCTGGCACACCGGTGGCGTCCAGATTTGCCTTGCTGACGGTTCAGTGAAGTTTATCAGCGACAACATCGACAACGGCACCTGGGTTAAGATCGGTGCTCGAAATGATGGTCAAGTGATCGGCGAGTTCTAATTCGACCGAGTTGCTGAACTCAAAACGTCTTCAGGAGCCGGAATGTCCCAGACATTCCGGCTTTTTTTGTGTCGCGAAGACACTACGATGAGCCTCATGAAAGCTAGTCATTGTAATGCGTCTTCCATCGTGCTGGCTGCAGTGATTTTCTGCGGATGCCAGAAAGCCGAGGTTGGGCCGTCTCCAGCGCAGAGCTCGCAGACTACTGCGACCAGAACCACTACAAAGTCGCCCGTTGTCGCTGAACCGAAGGATGCTCCGACTTCGCCAGCGATGCCTGAGGGCATTCAGTTCAATGATGTCGCTCCCACAATGGGAATTGACTTTCGGTTCTTTGAAGACCGAGTTCCCGGCAGGTTTCTGCTGCCTGAAGTCATGGGTGGAGGTGTTGGCTGGGCGGACTTTGACCACGACGGCTGGATGGATCTGTATTTTGTCAACGGGACTGTGTTGGATCCTAAACCCGACAGCCCCAAGGTTCCGGGCAGCAGGCTCTATCGAAATCGTCACGGGAAAAGTTTCTTCGACGCTTCATCTGTCATGAATGCGGACAACGGTGGGTACGGCCAGGGTGTCTCGATCGCCGACTACAACTCGGATGGCTTCAAGGATGTTTTTGTTTCGAACTATGGCATGGACAAGTTGTATGCCGGCAACGGAGACGGCACATTCACAGATGTAACCGAGGACTCCGGCATTGGTGATCCGCTGTGGTCAACGAGTGCGGTTTGGTTAGACGTCAACGACGACGATCTTCTGGACCTGTATTGCGCCAACTACATGAATGTCACTTTGTCCAACAACCAGGTCTGCTATTACGGCGACAAAGCGGGATACTGCGGGCCGGGAAAATATGATGGACTCAAAGACGCGCTTTGGCTGAACACTGGTGACGGCGGCTTCCGGGAAGCTGCTGGCGAAGTTGGGCTGTCAGCCCCATCCTCAAAAGGACTCGCGGTTTGCGTGATAGACCTCGATCGCGACCTGAAGCCGGAGATTTATGTCGCTAACGACATGGAGTCGAATCTGCTGTTCACTCGAACGGATCAGAATGGTGGAGTTTCGAAAGAGTGGCGAGAAACTGCCGCCGCCGCTGGTACGGCTGTAAGTGGTGATGGCTTGAATGAAGCAAGCATGGGGATTGCTGCTGCGGATTACGACAACGATGGCCTGCCTGACCTGTACCTTACTCATTACTATCAGATGAAGAACACGCTGTACCACAATCTGGGAGGCATGTTGTTTGAAGATGACAGCCTGCGAAGTGGGGTCGCAGCGACCAGCTACCAGTATCTTGGTTTTGGAACAATCCCCATCGATGCAAATGGCGATGGTCGGATGGACGTCTTCATTGCGAATGGACACGTCCTTGGACCTGCCATTGAGCCAAACGCGATGACACCTCAGCTCCTGCTGAACCTGGAATCGGGGTTTCAGGATGTGTCGAGTTCATGCGGCAGCTATTTTGCCGACGCGTGGATCGGACGAGGTGTTGCGGGAGGTGATTTCGACAACGATGGAGATTTGGATATCGCCGTAAGCCATATAGACCGCCCTGTGGTCCTTCTGCGGAACGATTGCCAAAGGTCTCAGTCGTTTGTTGGCTTTGACCTTGTTCAGGAAAGCCGAACGCTTCCAATTGGTGCGCGTGTACGAGTCACACAGGAAAGTCGTTCACTCGAGCTAACTCAGTCAGCGGGCGGCAGCTATCTTTCAACCGGAGATTCGCGGCTGCTGTTCTATGTTTCGGACGCACCCTGTTCCGTCGAAGTCACCTGGCCAAACGGAGAGATCTCTCGTTTCGATGATGTGAAACCCGGTCGACACTACCAGATTCGAAAGAACGGGATCCGGGAGACGAGTGCATTATGAGCGTGCGCTCTGCGAGAAGTCGATGGGTGAGGTTCGGTGTGATCTTCTTCGTGTGCCTGGTGGCAGGCATTCCTGCGTATCGAGCGTGGAAGAATTCCGAAGCTGAGAAGCTGCTGGCGAATGGTCGTCAGTACCTCAGGGAACGCCGCTCAGAACTGGCCGAACAGTCGCTGGCTTCGTATCTCAAGTACCAGCCGGATGATCACCAGGCCGTCATTCAATGGGCCGAAGCGGTCATTGACGGGAAGTCCCGGAAGCCAGCAGATGCTGCAAGGCTGGCCTGTGAAGCTCTGGCAGGAATTCCCGATGCGTCACCGTTTGCGGCCGAAGCCCGAATGCGTGAAGCGAGGCTGACGTTGTTTGTTTTGCTCCAGCCCGAAAAAGCTGAGAGCCTGTTGCAGAAATCGAGGACCCTGGACCCGGCTCCGATGGATGTTCACTTTCTCCTGTGGAAAGTGTTTGACCTGACAGAGAGGTTTCAGTTTGCTGAACCACATTTCTGGGCGACATACGAACGAAGTCCTGAGGAGATTAAGACCAATCGTCTTGCGGAATGGTATCTCAGCCAGTTCAGCACAAACTCCGCGAACGCCTCACTCGACCGGCTGCTTGGTTTTATCGCCGCGGATCAAACCACATCAGAACAAGTTGTCGTGGCGAGGCTCGATTCATTTGTTGAGCATGAGCCTGAATCAACGCTGAACCTGACGGCCAAGGCCGCGTTTCTACTGCATCTGAGGGAACGAGAAGCGGCAGGTAAGCTGCTGGACCAGGCGGACCTGCGGGCAGATTCCAGAACGAATGAGTTCTTTCTCGCAACGAGGATTTCATACCTGCTGGACCTCGGACGACTCAAAGAAGCGGATTCCCTTTTTGAACAGTGGAACGCCGCGAAGGACGGTTACCCGTACTTCAAGACCCTTGCGAGGATTCAGCAACTGGTCCGCCGCGATGACAAGGGGGCGGTTGAGAACTTCGAAAAAGCGATTCAACTCTGGCCCGGCCCGGTCGACTGGTCCAATCTGCATTTTATGGCACAGTCGATGGCGAGACTTGGTGATCGGACTGGAGCCGAGCAAACCCGCGCAAAGGCGAAAGAGGTGGAGTTGTTGATGGAAATGGATGTGCATCGGACATTGCGTGCAGCTCTGAACACGCTCAACAGTCCCGAGAGTCTTCAGCAGTTCGAAGACTTCTATTCAAAGATCGGTCGGGAAACAGAGGCAAATGCCTGGCGAAGCCGGCGCGAAGCCCTGAAGAATCGGTAAGCTGGGTCGCACCCTTCCTGTTTTCCTGATTTTTCGGGGATCCAGGTGAGACATCTGACCAGGACCAATTGCAGCAAATCCGACAAGTGACAACCGTCTCGCTTTTGTTTACCCTTTGATCAGCGTGGGTCCTGACCCAAACTCCTGATGAACATTGTTGAGAGGTAATTCGATGAACCGGTTTTTCCTTGTAGGCCTGTGTTTCTCTTCTCTCCTGATTTCCGGCTGCGGCGGAACCGATGAGTTGCCACCAACGGAAGGCGGACAGAACTCTATGAGCGATGAAGAGATCAAAAAGCAGATGGAAGAGTCGATGAAGAAGTCCGGTGGAATGTACAAGGGCAAGATGCCTGGTCAGAAGTAACACCAGCAGCATTTTTCTGCCCTACAAGAATCGCGCACGTGCTCCGGCCGTGCGCGAAGGCTCAATGGCCGGACCCTGATGCGATAAGGGTCTGGCCTGCAGCCGCACTCTCTGCCTGGGATTGTCCGATCCCGGCGTCCCTCCGCTTGTTCCCGCCCGACTGTTGATAACTGGACTTCAGGCCGTGATTTGGAAAACGATCATCGTCTGCGTCTCAGCAGTCATGCTGGTTAGCTCCGCCACCGCGGACGAACAGGATACGAATCAGGGACAGAAGCTGCTTTCCATTGTGCTGAAGAATCCTCGTTTCGGCACATCGTTCGATCGCTTTTATGCGACGGTCTCCGAAGGCGGAACGATTACGATCCTGCAGCAGCAGCTTGATCGCTTTGCTGGCTTCAACAACGGCGGCGAGGCACCATCTTCAGCGTTGGTTCCATCGACCTCCGAAGCTGAGTCCTCTGGCTTAACCATCCCCGCTGAGACGTCACCGGCAAGCGCTTTGCTGCTGTCGTCAATGATCGATCTCCGGCACTCAAAAGCGGACGCAGCCGCGCGCAGGCTGAAGCGAGTTCTGGAACTCGCGCCGAAGAATCCAATTGCCACCTGGTATCTTGCACGATCACTCGTCCAGTCAGGAAACACGAAGGAGGCGGTTTCGTATTTCGAACAGGCGCTGGAACTGATTCGTGTTCGCACAGAACTGCTGGAACTTTATCGCGAATACGCTCGCAGCCTGCTTCAGAATCGCCAGACGGAAGAATCGCT
>JAEUII010000360.1 GCA_016795145.1 Planctomycetaceae bacterium | reverse complement strand
AGAGACTCAGTCGCAAGGCTGACCCCTATCGCGATTCTTGTCATGCCATTTCCTTGAACAGTTCAATTGGCCTGGTTGGGCTCTGCGACCACCAGACTTCTCTGGATAGATCTCGCGGCCATTGCCCCAGAACAGCAACCTACAATCAGAGAACTGGCAACTCGATGGATGCGAAAACGGGTGACATGCCTCGGCGTGGCGTGCGGCTGGTTTTGTCCTCCATTGACGATACAGACCTGAAACAGCCGGACAAGTAAGGACATGTGGCGTCTGTTGTGTAACGCTCCCCGATTTGAGCTGCGTCGCAGCGTCAGCAGATAGCCTTGGGTGCCAACCCAAGGTCCAGTGATCGCCAACAGCGCTCAGAGCCGTGAAACGGCGACACGTGTCGGCCTTGCGGGCACGAGTCGCTTTCGGAAGGCTCGCACCGGGGGATTGGACAAAAAGATGGGGGGCAAAAAGATGAAGCCCGAGGGCGATGATCTTCTTCGTGTGGTTGTGGCTGAAGTTGTGTTGGATTGGTTAGACTCCGGCTGTCCATTAAGCTGTAACGACGGTCAGGTCACTGTTCCCGATTCTGCAGGCTGAGTACTCAAACTTCTTCGTGTCAAGACTCCGTGGACCGGCGATGATTTGCTTTGGAGTGCTCGGCTGAAGACGGTTCAGAGGTTGTTCTGCTGAACAAAAGGAAATTGAATGGCCATACTGGAGTAATGGTAATGTCCAACCCGGTTGAGCACGAATTTGAGCATAGCGGGCATTCAATAGTGCTTGGGTGTTATGTGAACTCTTTGCTTTCGCAGACAGAAACGCAATATGTGCCGGATCGGTTCTTTCGAATTGGCGTCATCAACAGGATCGAACATTTGATTGATGTTATTGTCTGGTTCTCGGATGAGTACCACGTTCGGCTATTGGGCCATTTGAGTCTGCCGCTTGAGGTCAAGGAATTGCTTCGGCGCCAGGGGATAAGGCCTATTGGGTTGCTAAATGACTCTTCTGCAAAGAAGCTGAAAAAGCACGTCCAGGATGTTGCTGTCGCCGCACAGGCCGTTGGAGCATCATTTCGAATTTCGCCGGATCACGTGAGGAGCGTGGGTAAGTTGCTGTCGGATGTACTGGATGTATTTCAGCGGGAATATCGGCCAAATTTCGACTTACATCTGTTCGCCAAAATGAACGTCATTTCGAATCTCTCAAGCGACAGTTGAGCGTTCAGTCGAGGTTTGTATTTTGAATGCGTCCATCAAATCACGATATGTTGCCTGTGCCGTCTTGCCAAATGATAAGGGTGGGTGTCTTCTGAAACCTGATATGTCCCTAGATGTCATCAATTGGAAATGACTTGAAGCGACCGGAAACCATCTGCGAAGGCGAAGTCGCAGAACCTGACATTCTGTGTTTGCAGTCCCGTTGCTCTGACGCATGGCGCGTCGCGCGAGTTTGACTCCGTGGATCGCAGCCGCATGGTCTGCCGCAGAAGATCCCCGAACGAAGTAACGAGAGCAAAGTGGAGTCCACGCTTTCAACTCAAGCCGCCATTGTCTTTCTGCCCGCCCAGTACTTTGCCAGCGGCTGCGATCGACTGCACTGGGCGGAACCATCTTCCGAGCTTGATGCATTCCCGGCTCCCCTATTGAGCTGCGTCGCAGCGCCAGCAGATAGCCTTGGGTGACAACCCAAGGTTCAGTGATTGCAAGAACCCTCAGAGCCGTGAAACGGCGACACTTACCGGCCTTGCGGGCACGAGCCGCTTTCGGAAGGCTTGCACCGGGGAGATTTGACAAAAGATGGGGGGCAAGAAGTTGAAGCCCGGGGTCGATGATCCTCTTCGTGCGGTCGTGGTTGAAGTTGTGTCGGATTGGTTTGACTCCGAGCCCTCCGGTGAGTCTGCGTCATGCAGTCATCGGACGGCTTGCGCCGTTCCGCTACGAAGTCAATTACAGCGGTGCACGGCCGGTTTTGGCACCTCTTGTGTGACGTGTGGTTTGCCAGGATCTGATCGCAGTGACAGAATTCAATGATTGAGCGTGAATGGCTCTGGAATCTGCATGTACTGTTCGTATTGGGCTTCCATGAAATCATCGACTCGAGTCGGGCCGTGGGTGTTTCTGCCAAACGTCAAACCGGAAGATGTCGTTTACATGGATCTTGCGGGAAACTGGGATGAGTTCGGTGATGAGATTCCCGAGTGGTTTCAGCAGTGGCGAGGGCTTGATGACTGGCAGCTCAAGCTGAACGAACTCCTGTGTCTGGAGCTGTGTCCGGTACTCGAAGAGTTTACTCGTCGCCTGTTTGACACGATTTTGCCATGCGGAGTACTGCACTGTAAGGTGACTCATCGGAATGAGCCTGTTCGCACGTGGCTGGTGTTCCGTCAGCGATCCCGGCCTCGTCGAGAATACACGGTTAAGACGTTAGCCAAGTCTAGTCCAGGTGATTTCTACTATATCCCGGAACGCGAGGGCTTCGATCTCAGTTTCATCGCGGACAGCCTTGTCAGGCGTTTTTTTCAGTCGTTTGGCAGACTCAGAGACTCCTGTCCATTCTTTTGCTATGACATGTTTTCGCCGTTCCCTGTCGAAATGCGTCAGCAGACGAACCGGGATCATTACCGGGAGGAAATCCGATGGCGTAACATCCAGAGTATTCACATGCGTAAGCAGGACTATCTGGTAATGAACGATTCTGGACAGGTTGGTTATATGCCAATCGAAGCAGATCGCCCAATTCAGCTCTATGCCGAAACGTTCGGAGACGCGATTCTCAAGTGGCTGAATGATCCCTTGCGAGACTGGTATACCATGAGTTGTGAATGAGGAATGGTCGGTCACGCGATGCAACCACGATCTCTACTTCGCCGCGATTGACCCGGTGGTTGTGGCCAATCGACGTTGTTATTCTCTGGCGGCGAGTGGTGCGTGCCCCGAAATACACTTCTTTCGTGACGAGTTTTGATCATGCAACGGTCGTGAGTAGCAGAGGGGAATTCGAAAATGCGATTGCATATGTGCGAACAAAGCATGCTGCTTCTGGCGACGATCTGCGTGCTTTTGTTTTCGGGGTGCCGTGATCAGCAGGGCCGAAGTTCCGCAGCCGATTGGGATCAGGCTCCGCTGTTTGCGCATGATATGCACGTGGTTGCTTCGGATATTGAGTTTGTCAGGCCGGAGGACCATGAGATTGTGGTTTGCCCCGCATCCGTCTGGGCTGAGTCACACAAGGACTCGGTATCGTTTGTCGTGGGCCTTTCAAGCGGAAGAAGCACACAGCTGCCGTTCTATGCGAGTAATGTCGAGATTCGCGATTCAGGGCGCGTATTCGCAACGTCAGAGAGTCTGCGGTTCGAGGTTTCAGCATCACCTGCGACACTTGTTCCGTTCGCTAGTGGAACTTCTTCCGGGCTGATGGTCTGTAGCGACGAATTGGCCGTCGCCCAACCGCGGTGGCTTGTTTCAAATTTCTCCAACGAGCCTTTCAGGCCGGTTACCAAAACACCCACGGAGATGCCGAATAAATTCTGCGCCGCAGTTGAAGAGGCCAGCAAAGTTGCTTTTGATCAAGGACTGGAAATTCGGTCCCTCGATGTCCAGGGGAACCAGCAACTTGTCGTTGCATGTGGGTGCATTAGCAGCCAGACGGGACGTGGTGTCGCAATGATCTCAGACATCGCTTCAGGAGATGATCGCAGAAGTCGATCGATCAGCCACGATTATCCAAAGGCTCCCGTCGTGCGGTTGACCACGGACCTTCAGAGACTCATTGTCGTTTCTCCGTCCGAAAGTCGCATCACGCTTTTCGATGTCGCAGATCTGAAAGTCCTCTGGGATCGATCGCTTCCGAGAGGCGAGCGATCTAATGAAGTCGAAACATACAGTTGGCAAACTGTTGCCGTGTCGAGTGACAATCTCAATTGCGCGGTCGCACATCCAAACGGCTGCAACGTGTTTCGCCTCTCTGATGGCGAGTCAATTCTGTCGGGAACCGCCACTGGTTCTGCCACAACCTTCAGCCGAGACGGCCGCTTGGTGGCCTTCGCAACGTGTCGCCCAAACAGACTGACCGTTCTTGAAATCCGCAGTACCCAACTTCAGTGACGGAAGACAAAGCGATGCACGACCAACGCGAAAAAGCCGAACGCGACCACAACTGGATGCTGGCAAGTGCTCGACAACGGCCATTGTGAAGCCTTCATCTTGTGTCTTGTTACAAGCACCCAGGTGAAGCGACGTTAGAAGTCAGTCCACGGTCGTTGGAGGTTGTCAGCGGCCGTCACTGGGCCGGACTTCAAGCCGAACACGGATGGCGATGGAGCGTGGAATCTGATAAAACAAAAAAGCACCACGGGCTCCGATTTCACATGTCTCAGAGCCTGCGTTGCACTGCCCTCAGGTCCTCCACGTGATGGGTACTGAAATTGAGGTAGGCAGGCGAAGACGCTCCGATCACTGCCATTACGGCTTCATGGCGGTACCGGAATTCATTACCATTTGGACATCTGGAACCCGAGAAGGACGGAAGCGATTTGGACACTCAACTCAGCATTCTGTTTGTTCGCACATTCTTCCTCGAAGGGCGCGAAGATGCATACAAAGCGACATTTTATGTCCCTTACGCTACAGAAAACGGGGCGTTTAGATGCAACTGGCACATTGAGGTTCTGGATCCCGCACTACGATTCTCGTATGGGGAAGATGGGCTGCATGCGTTCGTGCAAGCATTGATTACGGTTGACCTGATTTTTTCAATTGAACGTCGCGCACGGAGAATTTCACAGATAAGCCACGGTGGAACTTCCGAAATCCTTCCTAGCCGCGGGATTAGGGAATTGCTTTCAGAGCGAGAAGGAACGGAAGATTCTGAGTTGTGAAAACGGCGATCGCCGTCCTGTTGATCGCGGGAGCCGATAACTCGCAATTAGTTCCATTATGGGAATGAGATCAAGCCGTACGGTGTGCACAGTTCCTGGGCAGACGATGGTGGGATACTGACAATGCTTGACCTTTGGATTCATGGGTACCACGCTGCGAGAATCAGTTTTGAATTAGATCCTGAATTGCCCCAGGGCTGGATGAGAGTGTCAAATCTTGTTGGCTGCAATGAGTTTTTTCCGTTGAGATTCGACTATGGAACGCCCGTGTTCTCGGAGGATGCAAATAGCTTATTATCTCAAATTGATAAGTTATTGGCCACGGATACACCTGTGTTGTGGACGTCGATGTACTCTGATGTTTGCTTGAGTCTTACGCCTTCGAATCCAATCTTCGACAGTTGCGAGGCGTCTGTTCGAATACGTGGCCTTGGGCAGATCGGATGTAGCGGAACGGAATGTTGTGATTTGAATATTTCATCCGCAAATGTAAGTCGAGACTCGATTGTGGCGGCTCGAAATCACCTTCTGCAGTGCTTTCGGTTCCCGGAAATGTAGTGTCGATGGTTCCGCGTCTCCTGCACCTTGGACACTGGTAGCACGACGCTGGAGCAGACAGTCTCAAGTGAAGCAAACAAATGCAGCGAATCACATTAATGGAGCTCGGAAGTTTGTTAGAGGCTTGCTAACAATGCTTGACTGGTTGCATAGAACGGGACTGAAATGCGAAGGGTTTCTTTTCTTCGTCGACTGCTTCTGCGATTTCTCGGCCTTCTTGTGCTGGTTTCGGTGATTTCAAGTGTGTACGAGACCGTTTTGTCACGCGGTACGAACGGGGTGCCACCTGATATGTCGACCAAGTCATGCGTGGACAGGGTAAAGAAGATGATTGACACCGAGTTCAGCCCTGAGAAGTTAGATGGCTTGTTTGGTAGACGAGATGAAATTCATACCAGCGATATTGGCGGACAACTGTTTGATCGCGAGCCGATTACAGACAGTTGGGGGTGCCCGGTAGCGATCATCAAACGCGATTCTACAGATGTTCGGGAACCCCCAGCGCTCGGCGTGTTCTCCAGAGGACCGGACGGTGTGACTTCCAGCAACGGGAATGACGCAGACGATATATCATCCTGGGCCACCGTCGATAATCCATTCTGGAAAGAGGTTCATCGGAGGGCCTTCATTCGATGCTGGACAAATCGCTGTGCGTGGGCAGGAGCATTAACGTTGGTCGTTTCAATCCTGTTAAGCCGGTACAATCGCTCACGCAATAAGGATTCACTGATGAGCGACAATGAAACGTGAATGGCAGCTCACGAAACGCCTGTTTCCAGTTGCCCCAACCTGTGAACACACCAAAATCCAGCACTTCTTTCTTGTTGATCGCAAGTCATTACCCATCGATGATGAGTACTTGCGGCTCGTTCGTCTGGCACGTAGTCGATCGCAGGATACCGTTCTGAAGGATCTTCTGGCGGTTATCGATTCTTCCCTGAAGAAGATGGTCTGAGATTGCGGTTCGTTCTGATCGTTTTCTGTGTAGATTTTGGTGAAGAATGTCAGACGGAAATCCCTTCGACGTTTCGCGGGTGCACCGGTCTTCATGACCGGTGCAGGCGTCGTGCAGAGTGCCTCAACCATCGGATTTGAAACCCTCTACGACGGAGCTGCTGGGACAACTTGGCATCACAGATTTACTGCGTCAGAAGCAGATTCTAGGCAGACAGAGCCTTGAGGAGTCTGAAGGGCGTCTTCAAGGCAAAGAGTTCTGGTTTGGAGGTAGTGGATCTTGCCAAAGAACACTGAAGCACGGTACCTTCTGCAATGTCCAGGAGCCGAAATTCCGTGCTTAACGAAGCACTAGAGAAATTTCAACACGAGCAGAACGCCGCGTCAGGAAAGTTGTTCCCTTTAGACTCAGAGTAAACTGCGAGTAAGCTGAATCTGATCACAATCGTCTTGTACTTGGGGTTTTGGCATGCAGCAACGTTTGCACTATTTCCACCTACGGCTGTCTCGGCGAATCACTTTGTTAATTTGTGTTTTCGCAATTCTATTGGCATTTTTCGTAGTTTACAGCATGCTTTGGGCGACTCGTAGGTCTCGTAGCGAGTTTTCGGCTTCGTTTGAGGGACGATATTCGGCGATTGTTTTTAGGGACTTGTCGCTGAGTGATGATGGGTCCACAGATGATTCGGAGACTGAGGTCCTGCAATACAGGGAGTCAGACATCGGGCGCAGCGAGTTTCTTGCAATGTCAAAGTTGCCTCGTCTGCTCGTTCTGGACATGTCTGGCTGCAAGTTCTCTTCCGAAGACTTTGCATTGATCTCAAGTGCTCAGCAACTTCGCGTCGTCTGCATTGATCAAACGGAGTTGACCGACAGTATTGTCAATACGTTAACGAAGCTGAAAAATGTGCGGTCCATTTCTATTGCGTATTGTAAGGTCACCGATGAACAGGTCGTGGCATTGACGAGTATCCCCTCACTCCGAACACTGGCGATTGGCTCTAGAGAACTTACTGATAAGGAAGTTGAAATTCAGAGGCGACTTCGCTTTAGCTTCATCGATTCGCTTGGCGTCTTCTACATGGGCGGCCGCGGAATTCAGTTGTGATGCGAAGTCTGGTGCGAATTCAACGGCGAATCTGCGTCGGCGTAGAAGGGCAGGTCCGCGGGTACTTGAAAGACGGGAACGCTGAGCAATTCGGAGCGATGTTCCGAATGAGCCAGTAGGATGAATGGAAGTGCTGAATTGTAAGGTGGTTGCCAGAGCCGGTGTGACAGTTCCGGATGAATCGCTTCTGCAGGACGTGCTGCGCGCGAATGGTTTCAATGGGCATGTTGGAATCAAAGTTCTCTTTGAACACTATGGCCATGTTCTCTCGAATGGAGAATCAGAAATTCTGGCCTTCGTCGGCGTGCATGCTGGTTCACGAAATCGCCTCTGGTCTCGACGAAGGTTATGGTGGAATCACTATATCGCACACATTCCCATGGCCGGTGGTTTTCTTCGACGCGAAGGAATGGCTGAGTACCGGCGGTTAGAGAAGTTGAAATGCAAACTGGCATCACCTAATGCGCTGGACCTCATTGGCTGCATTGCCAATTATGCCAATCGAAGTACCGACTTGGAAAGGACGGCTCTGGCCCCAGAAGCGTGGTGGTGGCTCGGAAAGTGCGAACAAGGATGGCTCGCGATAGACAAGTTCTTTTTCCTCGGGATTTTTTATGAATCGCTGTCAGATCTGTTGAATGAAGAGCGCGGCACTGAGCTTGTCGCCGAGGAATAACTGCTGGCCGGTCTTCATGAGCGGTTGCTGGTGGTTATAGGTTGTCGATGTCATGCAGCTCATTGTCGCGGATGGCGGCGGCACCGCGTTCTATGCTGGACTCGATTGGAGCGTTCCACCATCACTTTGATTCAATTCAGCGAAGGCGATTTTTTGCAGTGGGCATCCTGTTGCAAGTTAGAAAACCGCATGGTCGATTTACTGTGGCACCATGAATTGCTGCTGGCGCACGACCTTCAAACCTCATCTTTTTGCCCCCCATCTTTTTGCCTCAGACCGTCACGCCACAGGATCCTCGGAGCGGAGAGAACCAGTAGTCATCACTCTCTGAATGATGCACTGCGATTGGGTCGCGAGGATGAAATAAGGGATGCTGAGTCGCAGTTCGTCACTCGGAGGTTGACGGGTACGATGGACCAGGGTATTTGGAATAGAATCTCACCTGAACGAGCATGTCATGGGGCATCAAACTGTTGGCATCTGGAAACGCGGCGTTGTTGTGTTGCTGTCGTTGATTGTCATCGTGTCAGGGTGGTTCTATCTTCCTGTTCTGTTGGAAAAGAAGGGTGTCGGATATGTGAATGTCCGCTTCATCGTGGAGACTCATTCGGTTCCGGCGGCAAGAAAGATCGTCATCATCGACGAGATCACAGAGAGTCGATGGTATTCCAGCGTGAACAATTTTGAAGCGACGATTGACGTTCAGGCGATGGCGGTCAGTAGTGAGTCGATCTGGAGAACAAGGAGCACTATCGAGCTTTCTCGGTACAGCGTCGGTCTGTTGAATGACGTCAATTAGGAAGTCTGCCCTTCGAGTTCGGTTTCTCAGCTACTTGCGAAGCGGGCATTGTCTGACGACGAGGTTTCACAGCCGGTGAAGATCCGCTTCAGGGCTGCGAAGGACTGAGGCAGAAAGATGGCGGGCAAAAAGATGAGGGGAATGTCGATGCCGTGATTTGAGGGCAACTGAAGCTGAGGAGAAAAGCACATCTGCGATTCAGGCCCGGTAGGCGACGCTGTGAAGGATTCATGACCGACATGAACAGGGAAGAACCCCTCATCCGGCCTGTCGGCCACCTTCTCCCCTTGCCAGGGGAGAAGGCCCCGGTGTGCGCGCCTCTGAACTGCAAAGGTGGAACGTGGCGGTTCCCGGAGTCGTTTGCAACAGAACGTGGTTCCATGGAAACTCTGCAGGAAACCATTTCCGGAGTTTGTCCATGAATCCACTGAATGACTGGTCCCTCAATCAGACTCGCCGCACGTTTTTTGGGAGCGGCGGAATACGGCTGGGTGGAATTGCGGCCGGGATCCTGGCGGCTCAGGAGTCTCGGGCGGAGCAGACCGTTCAGGTTCATCCGCCGTTGATGGGCTTTCCGCACTTTGCTCCAAAGGCAAAGGCGATCATCTACCTGCACATGAACGGTGGTCCTTCTCAGATTGATCTTTGGGACCACAAACCAGTTCTTGAAGGGCATTTCGACAAGGATCTGCCCGATACGATTCGAATGGGACAGCGAATCACGACGATGACCAGCGGCCAGTCTCGCCTGCCGGTTGCTCCTTCGATGTTCAAGTTTGCTCGCCACGGGCAGTGTGGGACCTGGGTCAGTGAGCTGCTGAATCACACCGCAGAATGTGTGGACGACATCGCTGTCATCCGCAGCGTTCACACGAACGCGATCAATCACGACCCGGCCTGCACATTCGTGACGACAGGGAGCGAAGTTCCGGGCAAGCCGAGCGTCGGTTCATGGCTGGCATACGGTTTGGGAAGTGACAGCAACAACCTTCCCGCGTTTGTTGTGCTGACACCTCGCTGGACGTCCAAGCAGGCGGCTCAGGCGCTGTTTTCACGTATGTGGAGCAGCGGGTTTCTGCCTTCGAAATATACGGGCGTGGCTCTGCGAAGTGTTGGTGATCCGGTCTTGTACATTGAGAATCCGTCGGGTGTGGATTCGACAAGTCGTCGCCTCATGCTGGATTCTCTTGCGAAGCTGAACCAGCGGTCCCTGGATCGGTTTGGCGACCCGGAGACACTGACTCGCATTTCGCAGTACGAGATGGCGTATCGAATGCAGTCGAGTGTTCCGGAACTGGTGGACCTTTCCGGAGAAACTCAGCAGACGCTGGAAATGTATGGGCCGGAGGTTCAGAAGCCAGGAACATTCGCCGCGAGTGCGTTGCTGGCGCGAAGAATGGTGGAACGTGGTGTGCGAGTCGTCCAGATTCTTCATCGCGGATGGGATCAGCACGGATCATTGCCGAGCGAGATTCGGCATCAGTGCTATGACACCGACCAGGCCTGTGCGGCTTTGCTGAAGGATCTGAAGCAGCGAGGACTTCTGGACAGCACTCTGGTTGTCTGGGGCGGCGAGTTCGGTCGCACGGTGTATTCGCAGGGCGCTTTGAGTCATACGAATTATGGCCGTGACCATCATCCGCGAAACTTCTGCATGTGGCTTGCCGGCGGCGGAGTCAAGGGCGGCGTTGTGTACGGGGCGACCGATGACTTCAGCTACAACATCGTCGAGAACCCGTGCCACGTGAATGACCTGAACGCCACGATCCTGCATTGCATGGGGATCGATCACGAGCGGTTTACGTACCGATTCCAGGGACTGGATCAGCGGCTAACGGGTGTCGAACCACAGAAAGTGGTTCAGGAAATTCTGGCCTGAGAATCACAGGTAACGGATACGTTTCCGGATGTCTGTGTTGATGCTTTGATAGCGATTGCTCAGGCATCCAGCGTCGAACACTTCCCGACGGATGCATTCGACATCGTCAGCACCGACCGCGTTTGTGAAGATCGGTTTGAGGTAGTCGATGCCCAGTTGAGAGAGTGTCATCCGGCGAGCGTCATACATCGAGGGATGCACTTCACGCGGATGAATCTCGCCCCACTGGTCGCGCAGTTTGTTGGCCGGAAGAGAACTCAGGAAGAAGCCAGCCGACTCTGAATACTGCAACGTTGCCACTTCATTACTGTGACCGTCAGCCAGCATTTCCACCGCTTTGCCACCCAGCTGCGTCCCGCAATAACGGTCAAACAGGATGGGACGTCCTCCTCGCTGAGTATGGCCAACTTTTCGACTGAACATGGGCGATGACGCGGGTTCAAACGAACGCGTTTCCAGGAACAGATCTTCGCCAAGCGACGTGGTCAGCATCGCTGCGATTGCGTCAGCCGCACCGGAGTACTTGATGTTGCCAGCAGGGTCGTAAGTTGGCATTGCCGCGCCGAGCTCCTGGCCGTTTGCGTCACGAACGCCTTCACCCACAACGATGACCACATTGCGCTGCAGTTCGTAGAGCTGGGCGACTCGCTGTGTCAGCTGTTCGAGATTCAGTGGGACTTCGGGGATGAGAATGATGTCCGGTTGAGCGTAAGCGGCTCCGAGGGCGATGTAGCCAGACTGCCGCCCCATCACTTCGACGATTGCGATGCGATGATGACTCTCGGCTGTTGTTCGAAGCCTCTCCACCATCTGCACCACGACAAACACGGCAGTGGCAAACCCCGGAGTGGCGTAGTTGATGATGTCTTCCAGCAGCAGTGAATCGCGGGACAGGACACGTTGTTCGATAAATCCAGGTGGACGGTCCGACGGTTTTCGAATCCACTCATTCGGTTCATCGATGTAATTGAGGCCGAGGTCGTTATCGATGGTTTTCGGAGCAAGGACGCAGGGCAGCATTTCGGCGATGGGCTGCATGCCGTTGATTGTGCCATCTCCGCCAATGCACAACAGTCCGTCCAGTTTCAGCTTCTTCACATGCTGAGCGACGAGTTCCAGTTTGTCCTTGCAGGAATCGTCCACGTACGTGCGGGATGAACCGAGAAGTGTTCCGCCTTTGCACGGGTCAAGTTCCGGGATGGCGGAGAAGAGAGGATTCAAGTGGACGTGTGGAACACGGCTATCGAGTAGTCCCGCGTAACCTCGCTGAATTCCGATCATCTCAATGCGGAGAGCATTGGCTCGCTGAACCGCTCCGAAGATCGTTGCATTGAGAGCGGGGGTGTCACCACCAGCGGTCAGGATTCCAATACGCTTCATCGTCAGACTCCAGGACAGTTGGAATTCAGGCAAGGTAGGTTAGCTGCTCTTGAGAAACAGAGGAACATCATTGCTGTGGAGAATGCCGTGCTCCGGAACAGTGTTTGCAATGCGTGAAGCAAACGCAGTTTCCTGCCGTTACGGCAGACTCCGCGCGCGGGGTGGATGATGTGGTTTTGGCGGTGGGTTGTAATCCTTGCCAAAGCTGCCACCATTGCACGGAGTTGGTACAGCATTCGGTCACTGATCATACTTTCAGGATAGAAGAGCGGAGTATGGGTTCCAGCGCGAAGGGTTCTACTGAAGTGATGATTGAAGCTCGGGGGCTCAGCAAGTTCTATGGGGACTTCGCTGCGACTCGCGATGTGACATTCTCTGTTCCGAAGGGGCAGGTCTGTGCGTTCCTCGGCCCAAACGGCGCGGGCAAGAGCACAACGATGAAGATGCTGACTGGCTTTCTGGCCCCGAGTCAGGGCGAGGCGTATCTCGCTGGATTCAACGTTGCGAAGGATCGGATCCAGGCGGCTGAGCATCTGGGTTATCTGCCCGAGAACGGTCCTCTGTACGTTGAAATGACGCCGGAAGGACTGTTGCGGTACATGGGTGAAGTGCGAGGCCTGTCGGGCGACGTGCTCGCTAGTCGTATGGCGTGGGTCTCGGACAAGTGTTCGTTGGCCGAAGTGTGGCACAAGCCGATCTCGAAGCTGTCTCGCGGTTTTCGACAGCGAGTCGGGATGGCTCATGCGATGTTGCACGATCCCGATGTGCTGATTCTGGACGAACCCACCAGCGGTCTCGATCCAAACCAGGTCGACGGAGTTCGTGAGTTGATTCTGGAGCTGGCGAAGACGAAGACGATTCTTCTGTCGACTCACATTCTTCAGGAAGTGCGAGCGGTCTGCAGCCGCGTCGTGATGGTGAATAACGGGCGAGTCGTATTCGACGGCCCGACGTCAGACCTCGGTCAGAACGAGGTTGAAATGGAAAAGCGATTCCGAAAGCTGACGCACAGCGCAGCCTAAGAAGGACGCCGGCATGGTTTGCTGGCGGTATTCGGTTCGATCTGACTCTCTGTGAATCCCGGAACCAAGCGTTCTGAAGATAAAGGTGGCTTCATGATTCGCACACATGTAATCCTCGCGGTGGCGAAGAGAAACTTCCGCAGTTATTTCTCTGGTGTCCTCGGTTATCTGTTTATCACGGTGTTCTGCGTTGCTTCTGCTGCGATGGCATTTTCGTCGGCATTCTTCGCCGCGAATTCTGCGAGCCTTGATCAGCTGACTCAGGCATTCCCGTGGCTGTTGTTGTTTGTTATCCCAGCAATCACCATGACCACATGGGCCGATGAACGAAAGCTGGGGACTGACGAATTGCTGTTTACGCTGCCGTCATCGGAAGTCGAAATTCTGCTGGGCAAGTACCTCGCCGTGTTTGCGGTCTATTCGGTGGCGCTGCTGTTTTCGTTGGTGAACGTTGTCGTCTTGTTTCTTCTGGGATCTCCCGACACGGGAGCCGTGGTTTCGTCGTATGCTGGTTACTGGTTTGCCGGTGGTGCACTTCTGTCGGCTGGCATGTTGGCCTCTGCGTTGACGAACAGCGCGACGGTAAGCTTCGTGATGGGCGTTGTGTTCTGCTGCGTGCCGGTTCTGCTGTACTACGTGACGGATGTTGTCGAATGGTTGGCGGGGCTTCGAGATCAGACTGCTGAGCTCTACGAACTTCGAAATGCCTTAGCGGCTCTTAGTCTTCAGGAACAACTGCGAGACTTCAGCGTCGGAGTTGTGCCGATCACTGGTGTCGCGTGGTTTTCGTTCTTCTCGCTGGTCATGCTCTATCTGAACTTTGTCGTGATCTCAAAACGACGCTGGGGTGTTCAGAACGAACTGAACATGAGCGGCCAGTATTTCCTTCGCACTCTCTGCCTTGTCGTGACATGCGGCTCGCTGCTGTTTGTCTTCTGGCACTATCCCGTTCGAGCCGACCTTTCGTCTGAGCGGCTGTTTACTCTGTCAGCTGCGACGAGAGAAACACTGAGCAACATCAAGTCCAGCCAGCAGATTACGATTCAGGCGTTTATCAGCCCTGAAGTTCCTGCGGACTACGTGGAGACTCGTCGTCAGTTGATCGGTTTGCTGCGAGAGTTCAAGCGATCAAGTGGAGGAGCGATCGATCTTCGCGAAGTGTCTGTGGAGCCTTTCAGTGATGAAGGCGAGCAGGCACGTGCGCTTGGGATTGAACCGGTGCGGCTTCAGTACGATCGCGACGGAAAACGTGAAGAAGCAGAAATCTTCATGGGAGCCTTTCTCCAGAGCGCGAGTGACGAGATCGTGATCCCGTTCTTCGGCAAGGGGCTCCCGATTGAATATGAACTGACCCGTTCGCTTCGGACTGTGTCACAGGAAAAGCGATTGAAGGTTGGCGTTCTGCTCACCGATGCCAAGGTGATGACTGACGGGGAAGGTGGCGGCAAGTGGGAGATCGTTCGAGAACTGGAGAAGCAGTTCGATGTGATCGCTGTGAATCCTTCTCAGAAGATCCTCAAGTCCGCCGCTGATGCCGAGACTAAGCCGGAAGTTGGCGCAGACTCGAAGAAGGATGGCGAAGAGAAGCAGGACGACAAGATTCCGGCTGAGGGCTTTGATGTCCTGCTGGCGATCATGCCATCTTCGCTGACTCAGCCACAGATGGACAATTTCGTGGAGTATGTGAAGGCTGGAAAGCCAACACTGATCTTCGACGACCCGTGTCCGTACATCTTCCAGAATCAGTCAGGCCTTGTCATGGCACCGCGCCTGCCGAAACAGGGAGGTGGCGGGATGTTTGGCGGACCGCCTCCGGAGCAGAAGGCAGACAACGGCGAACTGACAGCATTGATGTCCGCGTTGAACGTGAAGTGGGATAACGGCCAGATCACGTATGATCGCAACAATCCTCATACGCAGTTTGCGACCCTGCCGCCCGAATACGTCTTCATTTCTCGGACGGGCAACAAAGCCGTCCCGTTCTCTGAAGAGAGTGACGTGACAAAGTCTCTGCAGGATCTGGTGATGCTGTTTCCTGGTTCGATCACGGACCGCGCTGGTCGAAAAGAACAGAAATTCACTCCTCTGCTCCGTACCAGCACAGAGTCCGGTTTGCTGGACTGGGAAGATTTCACCTCGCAGTCCTTCAACCCGTTTACGATGTCGCCCGGCGTCGAGATCAAACAGAATCCACGTCGTCGGGATGACGGAGATTCCCACGTCATCGCCGCGCACATCCGGAACGAGACAAAAGAGACTCCGCTCAATGTCATCTTTTGTTCAGACATCGACATGATCACCGACTGGTTCTTTATGGAACGCAATCGGGGCATGCTGGACATTCAGTTCGATAACGTGACCTTTGTACTGAACGCAGTGGACCAACTGGCGGGGGATGAGACATTCATTCCTCTGCGATCGCGTCGCGAAAAGATGCGAACTCTTCAGTTCGTTGAAGAGCGAACCAGTAATCTTCGCAAGAACCTGAACAAGGATGAAAAAGAAGCGCAGGATCAGATGGATAGCGCTCTAAAGAAAGCTGAAGACGAGCTGCGTTCTGAGATTAAGAAGATTCAGGATGACCAGGGGCTGGATGAACGAAGCAAAGAAGTCATGGTTCGCACCAAGGAGGAACAGCTCAATCGGCAGCTTGAGATTCAGCGTGATCAGCTTGAACGTGACCTGAATGCTCAGGTACGCAAGTCCGCACTGGAGATGAAGCGAAAGGTGCGTCAGGTTGAAAACACGGTGAAGATCATTGCGTGCATGATTCCTGCCATCCTCCCAATTTGCTTTGGAATGCTGTTTCTGGGGATCCGCAATCTGGCAGAACAGCAGTCGATCAATCCAAATCGACGTCGTACCTGAGTTGTGTGTCTCCTGGTAACTGGTTCGTTCCATTCTTTGTGTGATCATCTCGCGGCTTGCGGGACATTTCGATAGTCAGGTGATTGTCATGAATACATTCGGCCGAACAATGCTCTTTATCGGAGTTGCGGCGGGCTCTTTCCTGCTGGCAATCGCAGTGCATTTCGCCAATCGTCCGTCATCCATTGACGGGATTTCCGATGTTGGCCAGCAGTTCTTCCCGGACTTTCAGGACCCGCTGAAAGCCACCGAGCTGAACGTGGTGAAGTACGACACGGAATCAAAGGAAGCTCAGTCGTTCTCTGTCAGAAAGAATGACGAAGGCAAGTGGGTCATTCCTTCTCACCACGATTACCCGGCGGAGGCTGCTGAGCGTCTTGCTCGCACGGCAGCGTCGATGATCGGGATCAAAAAGGTCGCTGTCACCTCACGCAGCAAAGATGACTGGGATCGCTATGGTGTTGAAGACCCTCAGTCCGGTACGGTTGCTGGTGGGAACAAGAAGGATGACACGCACGGCACCCGGCTGACCCTGAAGGACGGGAGCGGTAATCCGCTTGTTGACCTGATCGTCGGCAAAGCGGTTGAAGACCGCGAGAAACATTTCTATGTACGACAGCCGGAGAAGAACAATACGTTCATCGCCAAGCTGGATGTGGAGCTGTCCACGAAGTTTGCAGACTGGATTGAGCCTGATCTCTTGAAGGTCAGCCAGAATGATGTTCGCCACGTCATCGTCGATCGATACTCCGTCGACGAAAACGAAGGGGCAATCGTTCCTGGGGAACAACTGGAGTTCAACAAAGACAAGACCACTTCGAAGTGGAGTCTGACAGGTCTGGATGAATCAACTGAACAGGTCAAAGAAAGCGCGATCAATGATCTTGTGCGCAATCTTGATCAGCTGAAAATCGTTGGAGTGCGTGAGAAGCCAGAAGGGTTGAATGCAGATCTGTCGGTGTCTGATGATGTGGCTCAGAACCCACTGCTTCGTCAGGTGTTGCAGGCCGATATGCAACAGAAGGGCTTCTTTGTCGCTCGTGGGCCAAACAACAGCTACCGCCTGGTTTCAAATGAAGGTGAACTGATTGCCGGAACAGGAACGGGAGTTCGATATACTCTGTACTTCGGAGAGATTGCTCGAGGTTCAGCGAAGGACATCGAGACGGGGTTGAATGAGAAGCCGGCAGAAGCCAAACCAGCCGACGGTGATGCCGCGAAGGCTGGTGAGACGGCTGAAAAGAAGGCTGATGATGCCGAGAAGAAGGAAGAAAAGCCGGAGGATCCAACGAAGCCTGATGAAGGAGAAGAAACAGGTCCTCGTCGCTACCTGCTTGTTCGAGTCGACTACGACGAGAGCCTTCTGGGACCAAAGCCAGAAGAACCAAAAGCCCCGGAGAAGCCAGCCATCCTGAGCGAAACACCGGCCGCTCCGGCCGACGCTGCTCAGCCAGCAACGACTCCGGCCCCAGAGGCCCCGAAGGACGCTGCTCCGAAATCCGAAGAGCCTCAGATTGATCCAAAACCAGCAGAGCCGAAAGGCGATGCTCCGAAGGAAGAAGGCAAACCTGATGCCGCAGCGACCATCGAGCCGAAGGCTGATGCTCCTGCAGGAACAACGGAACCACCGAAGGCTGATCCTGGCTCCTGCGATGAACAGCCTGCAGCCGCAGTCGCTCCACAGGAAGGTGCACCTGCTGAACCGGCTCCAGCACAGGAACCAGCTGCTTCACCTGCTGCTGCAACCCCAGCTGTTCCGGAAGTCC
>JAEUII010000359.1 GCA_016795145.1 Planctomycetaceae bacterium | reverse complement strand
GTGGCAACGGCAGCAACACATACGCCCCCGGCGGCGCACCCGGTGCCAGTGGCTCAGCTGCTGACCCATCATGCTGTGCTCCAGCCGGTAACGGCTGTGGCAACGGCTGCAACGCCGACCCAAGCTGCTGTGCTCCAGCCGCTTGCGGAAACGGCTGCTCAGCTGACCCAAGCTGCTGTGCTCCAGCAGCTTGTGGCGACGGCTGCGGAAACAGCTGTGGCGAAAGCTGCTGCAATGATGACTGCTGCGAAATTGCGAAGCTGATCTACACTTCAATGACAGACTGCTACGCTAAGAACCGCCGTGCTGCTCTCGACAAGCTCGGACGCAAGTACGACTGCTGCTGCCATCCAGAAATTATGAACGCTTTCGTCTACGGTCTGAACGACACTGACGAACGAGTTCGTAAGGAAGCTGCTGACGAGATTGGTGACCAGATCCGCAAGAACAAGTGCTGCTGCAGCCCATGTGTTGTCGCTGCTCTGACTTGTGCTCTGGCTGACTGTGACCGTGGTGTTCGCCGACAGGCTGAAGAAGCTCTGGAAGCATGTGGCTACGAAATCGTTGACGGCTGCTGTGGCGGCTGCTGCGATACTGGCTGTGCAACCGGATGCGGATCAGACGCTTGCGGTGCTACCCCAACCGCTGCCCCAGCTGCTACACCAGCCGCTGAAGCAGCACCAGCACCAGCTCCTCCAGCAGAACCACAGGCCTTCTTCCCATCTCGCCTGCACAACAAGTCGCAGAGCAAGACTGGTCTGGCTGGTCTGTTCGGAATGGCTCGATAATTAACACGTCGATCTGAGGTGGGAAAGAACTGCTTCCTGTTCTAACTCACTCTCGCTCTAACTCAGACCTGCGGCTTCCAGGGGCCTTCTTCTGGAAGCCGCTTTTCGTTTGTACCCTCAGAATGTACGTGCCCTTACTCACAGATCTCAACCCGCAGCGTCAGCAAGGGATCTCTGCCACGCATCACGGCATTCTTGATCCCTCACTCACGTGTCCGGTCATGAAAAGACAACGCCTTCAGTCGTAATCCTGCTCTGGCTCCGCCCAGACCTGAACAACACCGTCGTCGTCAACCCGGACAAAAATGGTATTGGCGCGGCAACAGACCGGACAGTCTTCAACGTACGATTGACTTGAGCCTTCAGTCAGATCCAGCGGAATCACAATCTCTTCACCGCAGGCGTCGCAGACATAACTCGCTTCTTCCTGCGATACATTCCTTTCGCTGCTGTTCGATGCGGATGTCGAATGCTGACTTTCCTCCAGCGAGGGGAGCTTCTCGCCCGACACCAGCACACGACACGCCCACAGCATGACCGAAAGCGGCTCAGGATCGGCCAGTCGATGGTCTTTACCCACCTCGATGAGCATCTCCGGCGGAAGCCCGCTGAATGCGATCAACTCTTCAGAGTCATCAAAGGGGATCACGTCATCGGCTCGACTGTGAAGTATGACCGCGTTCGCTTTGAGATTTCTGGCGGTCCCCCAGTTCTTCCATGCGGGACAAAGCAGCACGAGCGGAGTCTCGCCTGACTTAATGTTCATCGCTACCGCGCCACCTCGCGAGGAGCCGACCACCACATCAGGCTGATGCTGATCGAACTCTGCCTGAGCAGTCCTCACCGCTGCGTCAAAGTCGTCGTCATTAAGAGCCGGATTGATCACCTGGTGACCGCCGTTCTGAAGATACGTTGGCTTGACGCCTCCAACGACACTGTGCCAGCCGTGCAGGAAGAGGATCTTCATGTGTCTTCATCCTCGCAATCGACCTGTGGTTTGGTTCGTTGTGTTTTGACGCATGCTGAAATCACGTCAACAACTCTCCGACTCGCTTCTGAACCTCCCTGGGTCCCGTACATGGCCAGGAGAGATCGAGCACGAGTCATGGCGACGTAGAGGCCGTTCGCAACCAGCTTTCCTTCGGGAGCGACAAAGAGATCGACGCACGGAATGATGATCACTTCTGACTCGTAGCCTTTATACGAGTGTGGAGTCGTGGCGAGCAGAGTATTCGATTTGCGTTCAAAGGATCGATTCTTCTGAACGGACAACTCGATGCCGAACTCGAATAGCTTTGGGGCGAGCTTTGATTCCAGAATCTGCTCAGTTCCGCCAATGTAGATCACACAAATATCCGTCGGCGAAATCCCATCGACTTCGATCAGGTGTCGAAGGTGGCGAGCGATTCTGTCGATCTCCGCGCTTCGCTCGTCGAATCTTTGAAAGATCGGTTTTGGTCCTTCGATCTGGCTAAACATTGCCTCCAGCCATTCTTCACCATTGCGTTGTGTTGGTTTGAGCAGACCCAGAGAGATCAATTCCTTTTGATCATGTCTGCCACTGCTTCCTGAAAGTCGATGAAGCACGTTGACAGCAAGCTCTGTGATTTGCCGAGTCCCCCGAAAACTCTCTCGCATGATCGTTGAACGGCCGCGCAGATCGATTCCGAAGTCAGACCACTTCGGAGTTTTGGTGTCGTACACGTTTTGTGCATTGTCGTAGAAGATGTGTGCCGATCGGCTGTTGGTGTCTGCCGCGTCCGCCTGCTCAACAACGGAGAGCAGCAGCCTAAGTGTTGACGGCCCCATGTCCTGTGCCTCATCAATGAACAACGCTGTACATCGAGGAATGAGTTGGCTGGCATCGTGTCGGTTTAAGAACTCTTCCGCGGCTTGATCATAGTCGAAACCAAACTGGTCCATCGTCAACTGGACACTCGGCAGGATGCCTGACAAAACATCCTTCACGTGAAGCAGCTCAACGTTCTCCCACGGGAAGTCGGATCGATCCAGAAGGTCGCCATCACTGAGACTCTTCCATGCTGACTCAATCGAATCGCACAAAAGCTTGCGGAGGCTGCGATTGGCATAGATGGCCCAGATGCGCGCATCCTTCTTGCCTCGAAGTCGCTTTGCTGTTTTCGCCAGCCAGTGACACAACACAACCGACTTGCCACTGCCGGCAACGCCGCGAACCAGCCGAGGCTTTCCGTCGATTTCGAAGCTCGTCAACCGTTGTTGCTCCTGTGAGAACACGGGCTTCATACCTCTCCTTGCGGCAAATTGATCGCCCATTCGACTGACTGGCCGCGTACCAATGTCTTTAGTGGAGGCGGATGGATCTCCACTGGACCGATAAGGAGCTTCCGCCTCGGCCACTCCTGAAGCCACCCCTCTGAACGACTGGCCTGACGAACTCCAATTGTACTTTGAGCCATCTCTCACAAGCACGAGTGGTTTCAAGTAGCGTTTCAGCGGACGGAGGTACGGTTCATCCATCTCACTTCGACTGGCGATGACGATGACAGCTTCTCTCGCACGGCTGAGAGCCACGTTGATGAGTCGTTTCCACTCAACGATGCCCCACGTGTGATTTCCGGCATTGACCGTATCGAACACCACGATGTCGGCTTCGGATCCCTGCTGACTGTGAACGGTCGACGCTTCCCAGGAGTCCATTCCCCATTCCGCCAGACACTCTCCGATCGCATCGGCCTGTGCCTTAAAGGGTGAGATGAACAGTCCATTTGCCTGGCGGGTGCCAGAATCATCAAAGAGTTTCTGCAGGACTATCTGAGTGATTCGCCGAACCCAGCTTTTGTTCCCTGGCCCGCGACAGGCTCGAATCGCAGCGAGATCACAATCCTCCTCATCCAGCACATACCAAATCGTTCTGGAAATATCAGCGATGAAGGGAGATAACGTTGACTCCTGCTCGGCCCGGTCCTTCGCCGTTTTCAGGACTCCATTGTATTGGTACGCGGAAACCACACTGCAAACGTCCGGGTGCATACGACGCTGTTCGCAGAGCAAGTGAACCGCGGCAGGAACATCACTCGTTTCTTCCAGGTGACTGAGACCGCTGCTGGCAAGCCACGTCTGCTGCCGTGTCGGAAGGACTCGTGAAATTCGGCTGATCGGCGAAAGCTGCTTCGAATCTCCGACCAGGACGACTCGCCGAGCAGCCAGCAGCGACAGCGCCGCCACGGCTGTCCTTGAAATCAACCCCGCCTCATCGATGAAGATCGTCGTGAATGGTGCTTCACCATGCTCGATCATCTTTCGAATGGTGTCATCATCCAGGAAGCTCATCGCTCTGAACGCTGTTGCGACGATAACTCTCCTGTTCGGATCGACAAAGATGCGATGGCCTCGGTTACCTCCGCTGGCCTTCAGTTCGCCGATCTGTTTGCGCGTCAGAGCTTTCTCCTCCCACGAATCAAACAGCGGAAGCTGTTGTGCCAGGCCATCGATTTTCAAGAGGATTTCGGACTCGGTCCCGGCAAGCATCGATTCAAGCTGACGACTCACAAACGCCTGATACGAAGCTCCCTTGCCGATACGCAGCAGTGTTTCGTTGTCCAGTTCGTGAGTGCATTTGTTCTTCGCCGCTTCTCCCAGTGACAGTGCCACCGCATCCGTTGCTTTGTTGGTGGTTGAGACCACAAGGATCCGTTCGGTTGGATCTTCAAGGACTGCCGCAATCTGCTGACCAGTCGTCCAGGTCTTGCCGGTTCCCGGTGGTCCCCACAGCACGACCCAGGAATGGGCCCACCAATGACACAGATGCGGCAAGCCTACAGTAACTGTCGAAGACAACTGGGGATGGATGTCACCTTCCGAAGCAGCAAGTCTTTCCGGGAGCTTCTCTCGAACCGTCTCAAAATGCGCGCCGTTGTAGACGGCATCAAGCACTGACAGGAATTCAAACGGCCGCACGAAGAAGGGGCCAACTTTCGGGGTCGCTTCCGGATCATCAAGTGCTACGAACAGGCAACCATTTTGTTCGTCGACTTCGACGATCTCACCCGACCAGACAATCTCATCTTCGTACTCGGCCTCTTCATAAACTCGATCGGAATACACTGGGTTCTCGTCGAGCGACGCTGGGCAGAAGGCTCGGGCACCTTCCCATGTCCAGTCGAACTCGACCGACCTGCCAACATGGACAACAAAGACGGCGCCTCGGTCTCTTTCAGCGAAGATACTGATCTTCCTGCAGCTCAGACGTTTCCAGCGAGAGCTGTCCCGAAACTCCTGCCGCACAGCAGCAGCGGCGTCGGTCAGTCGATGTTCGCTGCTCGAGGGCAGGCCCAGGTCCGACGTGAATCGAGCGGTCTGGAACTCGAAAGCTTCTGTCGCATCATCGTGCTCAGATTCTTCTGGATCATCCATGAACGGTGCTGCCTGTGGTGTTTTTCCAGTAAGTGGTACTTGATCTTCAAAATGTCCATGGAGCCGACGCTCGTCTTCGCTGCCAGGTCTCGTCGTGTAAGCTGCTTCGCCTGGCAGAACTTACGTCTTCGTTCAATACGACACACACAGCTCACCTGCTTGCTTGTACCACGTCAGGACCGTATCTTTGTTGCGCTATCAAGTCAAAAAACTGGCTTCTAAAACAACACTCCCTGCCCATTGGAATCCTTCGGTGGCCGAAACAAGTCGGTCCGGGATGGTGGCAGTTGAGTGTCCAGACCGGCTTTCTTCCGGTTGAGCTGAAACAGTGCGGAAATCTGTTCGGCAAAGATCCCGGTTCCGCGCATTCGCAGATGGAACTGAGCATGATTCAGCCCGCCGCCGCGAATGCACCGCAAACGGTTCTCAATTTTCTCCGCAAGGTTCGGCCGATGATGCTGCAGCCATTCCAGAAACACGGGCTCCACGGTCAGTGGCAATCGAACCATGATGTAACTGGCCGAACGCGCTCCGGCTTCCGCGGCGGCCTGCAGAATGGCCGGGATCTCCGAATCGTTCAGCCCCGGTATGATGGGTGCGACCATCAGATGAACGGGGACTCCGGCTTCCGACAGTTGTCGAATCGCATCGATACGGCTGGCTGGCGCGGAACAGGCGGGTTCCAGAATGCGAGCCAGTGGCTGGTCCAAAGACGTCACGCTGATGGCAACTCGCGTTAGCTGCTGACTCGCCAGCTCTGACAACAGGTCCAGATCTCGGACAACCAGAGCGTTCTTGGTGATCATCGAAACGGGCTGAAGTGCTTCTCGTGCCACCTCGATGCACTGCCGAGTAATTCCGAGCTTTCGTTCGATGGGCTGATAGCAGTCTGTGACGCCGGAAAACATGACGGGCTCGCATTGGTACGACGGTCGAGCCAGCCAGTTGCGAAACAGCTTTGCCGCATCCCTTTTGACAAAGATCTTCGTTTCGAAATCGAGCCCCGCGCTGAGCCCGAGGTATTCGTGCGTTGGTCGAGCGTAGCAATAACTGCAGCCGTGGAGACACCCTCGGTACGGGTTCAGACTGTAGCGGAACGGTATGTCGGGGCTGTCATTCTCCGAAATCACTGATTTCGAAGTGTCGTCGTAGTAAACCGTTCGAGGTCGTTGCAGCTCCTTCCGGAAGTCCTCATCAAACTCCAGCTGTTCATAATCGGGCTCCGCCAGAACCGTCAGAAAGCGGTTGGCCGGGTTGGAACTGGCTCCGCGTCCGATCGGATGTTGCTCTGAGTTTCCTGATGTTTCCACATGAATTCTCGTTTGAGCTGTGCCGGCATCGCTGTGGCAGAAAATGCCTGAGTCCGATTTTTCCGGGGAATCCGAAATTTCCTGGCCTTCGGGTTATAGCACAGATTCTGACAGTGCCGATCAATTTCAACATACGGATTTTACGCGATCTGCCAGTCCCTGGTGATTGCACTCTTTGGAATTAGTGAAGGTCTCAAGAGATGCGAAAACACACGTTGCTAACCAAGGCCGCAAGTATCGCAGTGTGCTTTGGAATTCTGCTCACCAATGTCGCCAGTGCCTTTGATGGCGTACCAACACAGGTCGCTCGGGATATTGAGCTGACTGCCGATGGTGCTCTGCAGGGCCAGATTTACTCACCTGAAGGTCTGCCAGTTTCACGAGCGGCTGTCGAACTGCGATACCAGGGAACTCCAATTGCCCGCACCACCACTGGTGCTCAGGGTGAGTTTGTGATCACAGGAGTTCGCGGTGGAGCTCACGAGCTGACCATCGGTTCAATGTCGACTCCAGTTCGTCTCTGGAAGAACGGAACTGCTCCTGAAGGTGCTGTTGACGGTGTCGTTGTCGCTGCTTCAGAAAACGTCGTTCGCGGCCAGTCAATGGACACCTACGGCAACCCAGCTTATCCACCTCCGACCTCAGGCTTCGGTCTGATCGACGTCGTGACACTTGCAATGCTCGGCACCTCAGTGGCCGCATTGATTATCGCAATCGACACACACGAAGACGTTGAAGAACTGGAAGACGCTCTGGCTTCCCCATAATCCTGGCAAAGGTCGAGCCTGAACATAGCCTGCAGCCCGCGGAGTTTTCCGCGGGCTGTTTTCGTTTCACAGCGCAATCGATAACTCAGTCGTCCCACCACCATCGCTCAGGCTGATCAGCGGGCGGTTTGGGAACTGAACGCGATGCATCCTTATCTTCTCCGCCAGGCAGACCCGCATCGTCCAGCATCCGACCCGCGCGAAAGGTGACGCCGCCCGTGAAGACGCCCAGAACGACGGAGCCACGACCCATTTTGATGTTCAGCATCGATGGCGTTTCGCGAGGCACTCGGTAGACCGGTGTCGGCAGGCTCTCCGAATCCAGCAGAGTGGCGGCCTCCCACTGAATCAATTCTGATTCTCGGCTCCTGCGAATGATCGACGCCGCGAGCAGCATGTCGAAAATGTTCTGCAGATCGGCAAATGCGGCCACCTTCTCCGTCAGCTGTTCAAGATGCTCATTGAACGATGCCGCATAACCTTCTGAACTCTTTTGCTTCAGGTCAATGTCCTGAACGTTTCCATTTTTGTCCATCACCTCTTCCTGAGCCATCAGTTTCAACCGTGGCCCTGCCAGTGTCCACGCTGTTGACTCTTCATTTCGAGTGATCGCTGTGTAGTCGGGAACGAACCACCAGCGGCGCATCATGTTGTCCCCCGTCTCGGTCAGGGCAAATGATGTCTTGAGGCCCCGGACACCGACCTTTTCCACACCAATCGCGATTCGCTTCATCAAATAGTCCGCTTCGACCATCGTACACGCGATCCGACTGTCTTCCGGTGCGCCATAGGTTGTCACATTCCATCGCCCCAGAATCTCAATCATGTGTTCCAGTCGAGCTTTGGCGACATCTGCAGTTGCGGGCGAGGAGTTTTGCTGCAGCCATGCCTGGGAGTCACGCAGCCTTGCTGGTTCAGGGTCAATCGAACATCCCGCTTTCTCCACGATGTCTTCGTCACGCAGGGCGATCAACAGATCTTCAAGGCACAGAACCGGGCGTCCTGTCTGTACTCCCAGGATGCGGCCACCTTTGGAACGAGCAAATCCTTCTGCGGGGCCGGCGAGAATGACATCGTTGTTCTCACGATCAATGTAGATCGCTTCAATCCGAGTCAGTCCGGCGAGGTAGAGCACATCTTCAGGAAGCAGTTGATTCGCAGTGAGAAGCTCAGCAACTCTCTGCTCAAGACGTCGCAGAGAGACCTTGCGAATCGGGCTGACCGACATGAGGTCGCGAGGAAGATTCTTCCGCGCTCTTTCCTGCATCTGTTTCAAATTCGACGACGAGGTCAGCGGAGCAATCATGGCTCGGTCAATGAGCCCGTCTGGATGGATCAGGATCCCGCCAGGAAACTGGCCGCCGCCGCCGCCGCCTCCGCCTCCCAGTCCATTACCGCCTCCACCAAAGCCCCCGCCGAATCCGCCCGCTCCCTGACCGACGACTTCCGCGGAAGTTGTCACGAGGGCCAGAAGGCAAAATAGAAATCCTTTCATCACATTCTCCCGAATCTGCGGTTCAGCGTCATTCTGGTGTTTTCGCAAGACATTTTCGACTGTGCAGCGAATCATTGCCTTGTCACACTTCGTATCGCCTGCCGCTGTTCATTATGCCACCCGGGGTTCCCTCATGACACAGGCTTTCCAAAAGATCGCTTCCCATCTCTGTTTCTGCATTGTTCTGATTTCCGTTCTTTCAATTTCGACGCCCGTTTTCGGACAGCAGATCGAAGTCACCGACACAGCTGTAACACCTCCCCAAACGGGACTCCGGAAGTTCGCAGATCAGCCATTGATCATTGGCTATTCCAGAGGACTTGGCCCGAGCGATGTTCTGACTTACGCAGGAAAGATTGCAGGCAGCCTTGATAACGCGTCCACGCTGATGAAGGAACTGAATGAAGAACGCGTGAAGGAACGGATGGACGGCATCGAGCCGAAGGTGGAAGACCCGCTCTACGGATTTGCCTGGTACATGGTGACTGGTCTGATTCCTTCCCTGGATGTTGTGCAGTTTCAGCAGGTCGTCGATGAAGCCGATGCGCGTCGGCTGATGAACGGTCGTTCCAAGCAGTTTGGGGCGAACAGTAACGCCGGTCTGACAGACCTTGGTAACGGCAAGTTCCGGCTTTCGACCACGATCTCGTGGCAGTCAGAGCTTCCTCAAAATGCTGATGTCTCAATGTATGAGAATAACAATCGATCGAATGGACCCGGTTATCAACTGACTCAGAAGGTCGTCGAAAAGGACGGCAAGAAGTTCCTCGAAAGTTCACAGGTGATCACCAACCTGTTTCGTTATCACGATGGCCTTCTCTACGAGGCGAACTTCGAGGAACTGTTTGAGATGCAGCTCCCGAATGTGGATTCGATCCGCAGCGGTGTCGACGCCACTCGCGACCTGGGTTTCACTGCCTGGCTGGATCGCGTTCCGGTCGGAATCAAGCAACTCGGATGGAGCATGCTGAATGGTGCGGTCGGCAGTCAGCTTCAACAGCGGGATGAAGAACCGGATGCAATCTACAACATGCGTCGCGCTTCAGGCGACATGGGGATGGCACTCATCCAGTCCGTCCTGTTCGATGTCGACAGTGCCGATGGCTGGGCAAATTTCGCCGGGGAAAGTGATGGATCGCTGCGAGGCCAGCTGAAGATTCAGGCTCGAAAGAACAGCTCGCTGTCTGGTCGCCTGGTGGAGTCTTCGGGAACAAGCCGCTTTGCTCCGATCCTCTCTGATTCTGCGGTCGGAACCTTTCACATTTGTATCAGACTCGCGGACGAAGCCCCGGCTGCACTTCAGGCCGTCGCTGAATGGCTGCCGCTGGCCGCGAAGGAGAACGGTGACGGTCCAGAAACTGAAGCGATCGCAGCCACCTTATCTGGCCTGCTGCTTCAGGTGGCAGAACATCGCAACCTCGAACTACTGCTGAAAGTTGGCCATACCGAAGCGTCCAACGGAGTCATCTACGGAGGCCTTCAGCTGGGTGATAACGACAACCTGCTGCGACATGCGTATGAAGTCATGCGACGACTGCCAGCCGCGGGAATTGACCAACTGATAAGTCTCACTGAAGACAGCGGGATGCAGATGATCCGGATTCAGTTGCCACAGGAAGTCACCGCCGACCTTCGATCAGAACTCGGCACCAACATCACCCACATCTTTCTGGCTCATCAAAACTCCTGTCTTTGGTTCGCCATCGGGACTGAAAAAGCCAGTGAGATCATTCGGGCATCAGTCGCCCGCTGCCTGGAAAACAGTATCGGCGCAAAGACTCCTCTGATCAGCGGTCGACTGGATATGCAGCAATGGCTGGCTCTGCCTCAGGATGACCCGGCCGGCATTGCTCAGATGCCGTTCTGGCTGGACGAAAATCGCTGGTGGTTCCCGCCAAGCCCATTCGCCATCGGGATGGCTCAAATCGCCGGTGAAACGCCAACACCGATCATGACGCGAGTCTTCGATCTTGGTGGTGACCAGCAAACCAGCTTCTCACTCGAAGCAGATGAAGGCGGCCTGCTGCTGAACATCGCACTCGGAGAAGCTCTTGCCAACCATATGCTCGCCCGAATGATCAGCATGCAGGAATCTCGCACGCAGGCAATCCAGAAGCAGCAGGAAGAATCCATGAAGGCGCTCGAGAAGGCAAAGGAAGAGGCTCTCAAAAACCCACCTCCGCTGCCGCCAACACCAGCGCCGTAGCTAGTGGTTTTTCACATCAACATCCTGGGTTGAGCCGTCATTCCCGCGCAGGCGGGAACCCAGTTTTCAACGTGCTTCGGCCGCTCAGTGAACACCAAGTGCCATGCAACACCTAACCCGCATGGACCGTGCGGGCCAGGTCCACTCGCTCGATAATCTGCCGAGCACGCTGGCAAATCGCTGTTCCCCCCAGCCGTTCCCATTCGGACTTCCAGAACTGACTGGTCCGATAATCCTCGTCGTAAAAGCTGACGTTCTGCGCCTGTTGAGTCCATCGAGCCAGGTGTTCGAGGCTCAGGAACCAGGCAAAGCCCGAACGATAAAGTTGAGATCGCTCGTGCATGCGAAGCGTTCTCAGGTCCATGCGATGGAACCACTGATTGTCTGATGCCGATTCAAACAACAAGCGGCCAGCTTCCAGCAGGAACAAACACAGATCCTGGCGGCGAGCCTTCTCGGCGGCGGGCAAAAGTTGTTCGATGAGCCGTGCCTGAAACTCACCAGCCGCCAGCACATCGGTGTCATTCGACGAGACTCGCTTATCACGCTCCAGACGAAACCACTGCTGAGCCAGTGGTACCTGGAGTGCTTCCAGAAGCCAGACTTCCTTCACATCGAACAGCCGATCAAAAATCATCGGCGTGGCGGCATCCAGAATTGCAACGTCACCGGGGTAGAGCAGGGCCATCAGTGTCGCATCAGCACACACGGACGACTTCAGCAGGTTCGATGCACCCAAAGTCGTTCGAAGTGCACCGAAGGACATCAGCTGCAGGACTCGGTCGCCCAGAGTCAGCGTCTCCACATGGATCGCAGGCAGTGTCTTCGCATCCGCAAAGTTCTCACTGGTCAGCCACAGAAGCAGTTCAAGACTGTTGCGAGAAAACGTCAGCTGCATGGATGAAGGAGAATGACGGTTCCAGAGCCTCCCGGCTGCCACATTGTCCGGATCACTGACCGCACGAAACTGCGACGTTCGCCATCCGGCCCGTGCCAGCCATTCGGTGGTGCCTTTGGACAGCGCGTCCTGAATCAGACCAACACAATTTGGGCTCAGACATGGTGGACGTTTCTCGGTATGAATCAGAAGCGACAAAACCTGTTCCACCGAAACTCGATGCATCAGGCACCGAAGAATGCGCAACAGGCTTGCTTCAAACGCGGAGACTTCCTTCACCGATTCTGTTGAGCTCATTCTGCACCTGGCTTTCGAATCGATCGCCACATCGACACAGCGGGCTTTGCCGGGAACCCGTTCACAAGCAGTTCCTGTCCGTTCCAGCGAACTTCCAGAGTATCTCGTGTGGTCCAGCACGAATCGTCTGCAGAGTAGCGATGGCTCAGAAAGTGAATCTGCTGATTCGCCGATCCAATCCAGCGGCGGGTCGTGTCAGGCTGAGCCCTGTCGTATCGCCCGTCAACAAGGATGTCTGTTTCAGCAAGCAGTCTTTCGACAGCGTCGTCGTCCATCTGCCGCAGTTCCGCCAGCGTGTACCCAGAGAACACCATGACACTCAGGCCCTCCGCGCGAACGTTGCGAGCCAGTAAAGCCAGCGGCTCCGCATGAGCAAACGGCTCACCACCGATCAGCGTGATTCCTTCGATTCCTGATTCTCTGGCCGCCAGGACTTCCGCGATGAGCTGATCCACTTCGACGTCGCGTCCGCCATCAAACGTCAGCATTTCAGGATTGCAGCATTCCGGACACCGCAGAGGACAGCCCTGAACCCAAATCGCAAATCGTCGCCCAGGTCCTTCGGCTTCCGTTACTGAAATCGTTTGAGCAATTCGAAGTCGCATCAATCATGCACTAAGGAATCTGGAATCGTCTGCGGGGAATCAGTCTCGTTCGTTTGGAAGTCCGCTCGTGCGACATATCCTGTGTTTTCCAAAGTCAGTCGACATCAATGCGAACAGATCAGGACTCTAACAATGAAATCCGTCATCGGCAAAGCGGACATCCTGTTCGTGACTCTGGACACTCTTCGCTGGGATGTGGCTCAGACAGCCATGGAGCAGGGCAGGACACCGAACCTGCGAAGAATAATTCCCGGCGGCTGGCAGCTTCGCCATTCACCCGGAAGCTTCACGTACGCCGCTCACCACGCATTCTTTGCCGGATTCCTGCCAACTCCCGTATCGCCTGGACCGCATCCAAGACTCTACGCAGCACGGTTCCCAGGCAGTGAAACAACAACACCGGACACCTGGGTATTTGACGAACCCGATGTCGTCACAGCACTCTCAAATCAGGGTTATCACACAATCTGTGTCGGTGGAGTCGGATTCTTCAATCGACTGTCGCCGCTCGGAAATGTGCTTCCAGGATTATTCCGCGAGAGCTTCTGGTCGAAGGAACTTGGAGTCACCGAACGTGAATCGACTCGCCACCAGGTCGACGTCGCCATCCAGGCGATACAGAAACTGCCGAAGGATCAGCGAGTCTTTCTGTTCATGAATGTGTCGGCTCTGCATCAGCCGAACTGCATGTACGTCGATGGAGCGACCGTTGACAGCGTGGAGACTCAGGCCGCGGCACTCGAGTATGTCGATTCCCAGTTGCCGCGACTCGTGGAATTCCTCCGCCAGCGGTCACCCGTCTTTGGCATCATGTGCTCAGATCACGGCACGGCCTACGGTGAAGACGGCTTCGTTGGACATCGACTGGCTCATCCCGTAGTGTGGAACGTGCCCTATGCCGAATTTTCAATCCCGTAGAACTGCCAAGTCACGGCAGGAATACCCCTCCACCTGTTTGATCAGACTCTTGATTTAGTCAGCCAGAACGCGCTGGCGTCCGGTTCTTGCTTAAAGACACAGCAAATCCAACCGGGAGCTAGCGCTCTGCGGCTGATTTGATGACTTGTTCAACAGTCTGTTGACCCCGGTGGAGACTGGCTTTTGCACAACAGGTTGACCACCGAAACTCAATGTCGAACACGGACTCCTCCAACACGGCCGTCAGTCGAACTCATCAGGCTGAGCACCTGCTGACGGACTCTCCGTATCAGGGTTACACCTATTCGTATCCTCACAAAACCGCTTATCGCTTCTTCGAACAGCCGGTTGCTCTTTCTGACTTGTGGGCAACAGAAAACCAGTCTTCTCTGTTTCTCTACCTGCATGTGCCATTCTGTGAACATCGATGTGGGTTCTGTAATTTGTTCACTCAGGCGAACCCGGAAGAGGGACTGACCCAGCGGTACATTCGACAGATTACCGAAGAGGCCGCACAGGTCAGGCAAGCGCTCGATTCGAACGCAACATTCGGCCAGCTGGCGATCGGTGGCGGTACTCCAACATTTCTCAGTGTCCGCGAACTCGAATCGTTGCTCAAGATTTGTCGGACAATGGGCGCAGACGGTCGCAGCATCCCTGTGTCCGTCGAAGTCTCACCAGCGACGGTCGATGCCGAGAAACTCAAGTTGCTCGCGGACTTCGGGACCGATCGTGTCAGCATCGGAATTCAATCGTTCAACGAAGCAGAAGCGCATCGTCTCGGTCGACCACAAAAACAGGCCGACGTGATGAATGCCCTCTCCGAAATTCGACGCCACGATTTTCCGATCCTGAATCTTGATCTGATCTACGGCGGGGAAGGGCAGTCCACAGAACAGTGGATGGCCTGTGTGCAGGAAGCACTCACATGGAAGCCGGAAGAACTCTATCTGTACCCACTCTACGTTCGCCCGCTCACGGGACTCGGTCGACTTGAACGATCATGGGATGACCAGCGACTTGAAGCCTACCGAGCCGCTCGCGAATTTCTTCTGGCCAGCGGCTACGAACAGATATCGATGCGAATGTTCCGACGCCTCAGTCGCGGATCGCTCCGCGATCCAGCGTCTTTTCCCGAATCCAACCAAAACAACAACAGAGTAGTCATCCCCAACACTCCCAAACCCACGCCCCAGTATCGCTGCCAATCCGACGGCATGATCGGCCTTGGCTGCGGCGCCCGGTCCTACACAACATCGCTGCACTATTCGACCGAGTTCGCAGTTGGCCGACAGGGAGTCCGATCTATCCTGCTGGACTATCTCAACCGTCCGCCAGAATCGTTCTCCATGGCCCGTTACGGCATCAGACTTTCCATCGAAGAACAGCGCCGACGTTTCCTGATACTCGGCTTGCTGCAAACCTCCGGACTCGACCGATCCGAATACCACAACCGTTTTGGCTCCGACGTTCTGGAACACTTCTCTGAACTGAACGCGCTGAACGAAGCCGGTCTGACGAAAACATCCCGCGAGATCATCTGCCTGACACAACTCGGCCTCGAACGCTCCGACGCCCTCGGCCCCAGGCTCTATTCGCAGCCTGTTCAATCATTGATGAAAGACTTTGATCTGCAATAGCCAAACTCTCTGGTGAACGACATCCAACAACAAACAACGAAGCACCAAGAACAAAGAACCAAGAACAAAGAACCAAGAACGAAGAACCAAGAACACCGTCACTCCACCCCCACACTCACTTCTTCAATCGCAGCGTGGCCTGATTTGCGAAAAGGACGCGGCATCGGTTGAGCCTGACCCTTTTCGTCGATGGTGCGACAACGGAATGTGTATTCGCCAGGAGGAAGCCCGGGCAGTAACGCGGCCCAGTGCACTTTGCTCAGACGCATGGGCCATCGTTCAGGATGTCCATCGGCAGTGAAGCCAAGCGTGTTCGCAGGGATCCGGCCATCCGGCAAGTCACCAGCCCATGCTCCAGGTGCTGGCGGATCCAGGATTCTTGCGTCGCTCCACGGAGCCGTCAGAAAGTAGGGATCGTCTGCAGGTTCGGCTCCCTTTGGACAAATCCACGTTTGCACTTTCGCCAGACCAGAGATTCCCACCTGAGCATAGCCGGTGACCGGGATCGGCTGGTTGGCTCGCACGGCTTTCGGAATCGATAACGTCGCGGCCCAGGTCTTCAGAGGACTTTCGATGTCGTTATTGCCATCGATATACGTGTCGTTTGCCGCCGCCATGTTGCTCAGCACAATATGACTGAGCCACTTAATGGACTTAAACCCATAAGCCTCCGGCACCACAACTCGCACTGGCCCACCACGCTCCGGGGAAAGCCACTGACCGTTCAGTTTGTAACACAGAATGACAGGTGGCAGGTCGTATGGATCCTCAAAGACTCGGCCAATCGGAAGAGAGCTCCGAAACATCTGAGCATCATCATCGTTGTGGTATCCGTAATAGATGACGCGCCGCAGGTTTTCGATCGGCTGAGTCTTCCAGATGATCTCTCTCATTGGCACACCTTCCCAAATACCGGTCCCCAGCGGACAGCCAATATTCAGACAGGTCATCACCTTTGCAAAGCGAACAGAATGAGTCTCCCCGAGCTTCAGCAGGCCATTGAAATCCAGCGCGGTACCATCTTCATTCTTCATCGGCGACTTCAGTCGAGTCGCATTGGTGCCTGTGTCAGAGATGACTTCCAGTTTCCAGGTTTCACGAGTGAGTCCGACTTCGGTCTTCTTTTCCGGTGGCAGCGTATGAGGCAGCGGCTTGCCGCGCGACACATCACGGAACTTACTCGGGGACGTCATGAACGTCTCCAGCTGGCCAATCGCCGCTGCCAGCTCCGGCGCGATCTCGTCCGCCCGAACACGGCCAGCGCCCGCTGCAATTGCTGCCGCACCTGCTGTACCCGCCCCCAGAAAGAACCGTCGAGACAGCTGCCGATGACGCCCCAGGAAATCCTCACTTCCGCTCATCACCGCCTCCAGAGTTTGCCGCACAATACTTGAAGAACAACAGCCTCTGAAACGTGCCAGCCAGCCGAACAATTGACAAGCGCTGCGTGCAGACATTTCACCAGGATTGGCTGAATGAGTCACCTCGCTCCACAGGTCTACCGGAACATCAAATCGTCTCGCTCGTCATTCCCGCGCACGCGGGAACGGCGGGAACCCGGCAATGTGATTCGTTACCGCGGATAAGCGCGGATTGACGCGGATGGAGGATCCATCAGACAAAACTGATTTTCTTGCCCCCAAGTCGGCTGGTCCGACTGGAGCGAACGGTTCGTACGCTAGATTGCGAAAACACGAATCCACGGCTCCCAGACGGGCTTGTCCCGTCTGAAGCAGAGGCTCCGGGCTAGCTCTTGAGCCTGATTCGCCGCACTGGGCGACCCGGCGTCCCTGTTGAATGGCGCGGCGCAAATGTCATGCCATGCGGTGTGGAAATCACAAATACTTGTGTATTAACAACAGGATCCCGCGCACGCTGGAATGATGGTTCAACCCAAAATGTTGGTTTGAAAGAACCACCAGTAGCGCTCGCTCGACATCTCTCACTCCGTTTGGGACAGGAGTTCATGTTTGCGGAAGCTGCGAAACCAGTTCCGTGAGACGCTGAAGGGCTTCGGGGCGATTGCTGAGTTGGCCGTCAAGCTGTTCGTTTCGAATCGTGGACAGCAACTGGCGAATGGAAGGCCCCGGTGGAACGCCCATCTTCTGGACATCCTGTCCGTTCACAAGTGGTTCTGGATTGAGTTCTGCGGGGGAATGCTGCCTTAAGAAACCGCGACAAAACTGCACGTTGTCCAATGATTCCCCCCTGGCACTCGCAACGGCGTGCAACATTGCCAAAAGGGAATGCTGATTCGGATTCGCAAGAAGCGGTTTGATGACGTGCAGAGGGCGGCTTGAGATTCCGTGAACAGTGGCTGCAGTGTCCAGTATCCAGCAGATCGCTTCAATCTCATCGTTCGACATCTTCAGCCGACGACAGACCGCCTGAACTTTGCTCAGCCGACGCTTTGAATCACTCTGTGTCGGATCGTGAAGGGGCTGAAGAAGAAGTGCCATCGCCGGTTCGTAATCGTCGCTGGTCAACGCACCAAAGGCCGCGACAAGCCACGGGCGAGCATCGATCTCCCGGCCTTCATCGTCGAATAACTCCGGAAGAATCTCGGGCATTAGTTCCGTCTCATACAACAGCTCCAGTGCGTGGGCTCGCGTTTCATGAGCCAGCATGCGACGCAGTTCCTGCATGATCCGCTCAACGCTCACCTGATCCAGTTGCCGACGAAGTGTTTGAACAGCCTTCGCCGTATCAGGGTCCAGAGCAAATCGAAACGTTGCGGCAAACCGGACGGCTCGCAACATGCGAAGCTTGTCTTCCGTGAAACGATCGTGAGCATTCCCGATCGCTCGGACGATTCTTCTCTTCAGATCGTCATGGCCACCAACGTAATCGATCACCTGATCCAGCACTGGATCGTAGAACATTCCGTTGATCGTAAAATCGCGGCGTCGAGCATCCTCTTCCGGTGAGCAAAACTGAACGGAGTCAGGACGTCGCCCATCGGAATATGCGCCATCCGTTCGAAATGTGGCGACTTCGACCTGTCCGTCGGCTTTGGAAGGGCCAAGGACCATCACGACGCCAAAGCTGGCTCCGACGGCCACAGTCCGGCGCCGTCCAAACAGTTCAATGACCTGATCCGGAGTTGCCGTTGTTGCGACGTCGTAGTCCTTTGGCGTTCGCCCCAGAACCTGATCGCGCACGCAGCCACCGGCCCACAAAGCGTGGAAACCTGCGTCTCGTAATCGCTGCACGACCGCGTGTGCAAAGCTGCGTTTCAGATCGGAGGACATAAGGAAGTGGCTAACTCAAGAATCGTTCAACGAGCACTAGCGGAAAGGCGCAAGCCTTCCGGTGACGCAAAGTAACACAGGACTCGCACCTGAGTAGGTTGTGGATTTCTCTGCGTTTCACAACCCGACACGTCAGTGAGGGATGAAGATTCGCATGGTTCTCCACCACAATCCCTTGCTGACGCTGCAGCCAACCCGAAACGTCAGTGAGGGATTCTTCATAGTATCTCGATCCCTCGCTGACGCGTCGGGTTGGGATAGACGAAACTTATTTCGGGACTGTTCCTAAAAGGAATCATCAGGCAGCAAACGCTACGTGTCGCCTCATCAGACAAGGATTTCTGTCACAAGTTCGCCATGAACGTCGGTCAGGCGATAATCGCGGCCCTGAAAGCGGAAGGTCAGCCGCTTATGATCCATCCCCAGCAGATGCAGAATGGTCGCATGAAGATCATGCACATGAACTCGGCCTTCAACAGGGCCAAAGCCCAGCTCGTCGGTTGAACCGTGAATATGCCCCGGCTTCACGCCACCGCCGGCCATCCACATGGTGAACGCATCGATGTGGTGATCGCGACCCGTTGTTTCGCGAGGTTCCCCCATTGGCGTTCGGCCGAATTCGCCACCCCAGATCACCAGAGTGTCTTCCAGAAGTCCTCGCTGCTTCAGATCCATTACCAGCGCGGCGGAGGCCTGATCCACTTCACGGCAGGTCTGGTCCAGAGCCTTATCAAGGTCGGCTCCCTTGCCACCGTGATGGTCCCAGTCAGTGTGGTAAAGCTGAACGAAGCGAACGCCTCGTTCAATCATTCGTCGAGCCAGCAGGCAGTTGTTCGCAAACGAAGCCTGTCCGGGGACGGCACCGTACATATCCAGTGTCTGCTTTGTTTCTTTATCCAGCTGAGTCAGTTCCGGGGCGGACATCTGCATCGCAAACGCGGTCTCGTAGGCCTGAATTCGAGTCAGAATTTCGGGATCCTTCACCGCATCAAAACGCGTGGCATTCAGTTGTCCCACCGTCTCCGTGAAATCTCGCTGAGCTTCACGAGTGATACCGGGAGGATTCGACAGGTTCAAAATCGGATTGCCCTTACTTCGGAAGGGAACGCCCTGATACGACGTCGGCAGAAAGCCACTCGACCACAATGTGTTGCCCGCGCGAGGACCTCGGGGGCCGGACTGAAGAACGACAAAGCCCGGCAGACTGGACGATTCGCTTCCCAGCCCATACGTCACCCACGATCCAAGACTCGGCCGCCCAGGAGCCTGAAATCCGGTGTTCATGAACAGCTTGGCCGGTCCATGATTGAACACATTCGTTGCGACGGCTCGCAGCCAGCACGCGTCGTCCACAATCTGTCGGTGGAAGGGAAGCAGCTCGCTCAGATCCATGCCGCATTCGCCCCAGCGGCCGAAGTGGCGGTTCGATCCCAGCAGCTTTGCGTCTGCGGGAAGAAAGGCGAAGCGACGACCTTCCGTAAATCGAGCCGGAGGTGCCTGGCCGTGATAATCATTCAGCACGGGCTTCGGAGTAAACATCTCCAACTGACTTGGTCCGCCCGCCATGAACAGATAGATGACATTCTTCGCGCGAGGCGTGAAGTGGCTGTCCCGCGCGGCCATGGCTCGTTCTGATGTGACCTCTGACGCTGCGGCATCCTGAGTCAGCATCTGCATCAATGCCGCGGCACCGAGCCCCACGCCGGTGTTTTGCAGAAACGCGCGGCGGTGAGAATTGAGCGGTTCGTTTGTGTGTGCTGGCATCTTCATACAGACAGGCCTCGACAAGGAAACTTCATCGGCACCTATTGTGGCGAGACCACGCTCTGCCTGTCTACTCGTTCGTCGAATTTCAGCCCTATTCGGCAGCGACCGTCAGCCAGAATTCCTGCATGTCTGAACCATCTGCCGCTTTGAACACGACAGCATGCGTACGATTGCTGTCCACAGATGTCGCTGTGATTTTCACGGGCCCGGACCAGGCCATCGGTTGAGAACCCGTCAGTTTGATTGTCACAGCCTTCGACGAATCGCCTTCTTTCTCCGACCGAGGCAGTTCGGCTGTCACGAATTCCGGGAGGCCTTCAATTCGCAATGTCAGCGGTTCGGCAAATCCCTGAACTCGTTCGATCGTGACCGGAATGTCCGCGGACTTGTCTTTGGAGACTCGCAACGAGGTCGCCTTGACGGTGACTCGATAGTCAGACTGTGGCTGTTCCATCAGCAACAGGTAGAAGCGACGGTCTCCAGTTCCCTCGAAGCGATCTTTCACGACAACCACATAGTCTCCCGCCGCCGGTGCCGTGAATTCCAGACGAGCATCCGGCGTGTCGTTGTTGATGTCGTCCTGTTCTTTCAGCACCTTGCCAGTTGAATCCTGAACCAGCAATACGGGATCCAGGAGAGATCCAAATCGCTGAACTTCTGCGGTGAGTGTGATTCGCTGATTGGCATCAAGCGATATTCGATACACATCCTCTTCCGCCCCGGTCAGTTCACCGCTGATCGCAGTCGATGCTGCGACTCTGCGTTCCGGAGTCAGCAGAATCTCTTCCTGAACAGGAACGCTGACATCGTGAACGAACCAGGGGAGAGCAAACTGACCGTTCAATACCTTTTGATCAGACGACAGCGACGCCTCAGTCACCGCCAGATTCCACCCATGAAGCGCCAGGCGAACTTCAGGGACACCCGTTTGCCGAGCCAGCGGAGTCGTATGATCAACGAATCCTTCAGTGGTGATGGTCAGGCGATACACAAAGTTCGGTGCACCTGCAAATCCGATCGTACTGTTCGGCGCGGAGGGAAAGGCGAACGTTCGAATGTAGTAACGACCATCGGCGGGTGCGGTATACGTCACCAGCGGATCCATGCTGCTGTCATCATCATTCTGAGCCAGCACGGTGCCTCGACCGTCAACAACCTGAAGTACTCCATCCATCGGCGACGCAAGGACACGGCTGGCAAGCTGGCTGGTGACAACCGTCTGTCCTGCGACAAGATCAACCGCATAAGTGTCGACGTCGTTGGCTTTCTCCAGAACGCCGTTTACCGTTGTGCTGCTGCCCGACAGAACATTCGCTTCGGCAAGTCGGGCGTTCGGTTCTGTTTCGACAAGTTCCGGAATGACTCCAACGACAAACGGAAACAACTCCGTCGCACCTGACGCGTTTGCCACTCGCAGCCAGTGCACGCCGACGGGTGCATCAGGAGCTACTGTGACAGTGACTGTCTCACGCTTTTCGGAGAAGCTGAACTGAAGGGCAGGGGACTGGCCGATGACTTTGAGTTCTCCATCGCCCGCCTTTCCCATCACGCGGCAAGTCACAGTCGAACCTCGCTGAGCACCCGCGGGAACGAATCGTTCGACAGCGGGTGGTTCCGCAGCAGTCACCGCAGAAACTAAGGTGACAAATAACGGCAGTACAAAAAATCGAGCGGCGAGCATCGTGGCGACATGACCTTTTCTGGCACGCTGAAATCAGATCAGCTCGCGAATCGGCGTCGGATCGCTGACCAGATGTGCGGGGCGACCTTCGGGTGAATACACAACTTTGTCCGGATCGATACCCAGTTTGTAATAGACGGTCGAAACAAAGTTCTCCGGTGAGAGGACTCGATCCACCGCCGAGAACCCTTTGCGGTCCGTCGCGCCAACGACCGTGCCGCCAGGAGTTCCGCCACCAGCCATCAGCACGGACATCGCATTGGCCCAGTGATCTCGGCCCGGTGTCGACTGGCCTGATAGCGTCGAGATCTTTGGAGTACGTCCGAATTCACCAAGAGCCACGACCAGAGTCGAATCGAGCAGTCCGCGCTCCTTCAAATCCTGGATCAATGTGGCAACGGAATTGTCCCAGTCCGGCAATCGCTTTCGCAGCGTTCCAAAGATGTCGCTGTGATGATCCCAGCCGCCATCATAGACCGTCACAAAAGGAACACCAGCTTCCACCAGTCTGCGAGCAAGAAGACAGCGCTGACCGAAACTGTTTCGACCGTAACGCAGCCGAGTCTCATCGGACTCCTGCTGAATGTCGAATGCCTTCTGAGCTTCCGGCGATGTCACCAGGTCGTATCCCTGACGATAATATTCATCGAAGGCGAGAGTCGGATCGCCTGCGGCTTCATCCTGAATGCGCACCATGCGGTCGACTCGAGCCCGCAGGTCAGTTCGTGAATCGAATCGCGTCTCGCTCAGTTCTCGAGGCAGCGCGACGTCGCGGACTTTGAAGCGATCACGATTGGGATCGTCGCCAACAACAAACGGGGCGTACTTCGCTCCCAGAAAATTGGGGCCACCAGATCGCGACATCTGCGGCATGCTGAAGTAGGCAGGAAGTCCGTTGTCTCGTCCCAGCTCACGAGCCACCACAGAGCCCATGCTGGGATGAAAGCTGACAAACGCACCGCAGCCGACCGGAATTCGCGGCGGTGCACCGGTCATCATGTAGTGATTGCCAGCACCGTGGTTTCCCTGATCATGACGGATCGACCGGATCATCGCGTAGTCGTTCAGACTGGCGGCCAGCTTCGTCATGTGCTCTGAATACAGAACGCCCGGCACTGAGGTTTCGATCTCCGAAAACTCTCCCCGATATTCCATGGGAGCATCGGGTTTCGGATCGAACGTCTCAAAGTGAGTCGGACCGCCATCCATCCAGATCAGAATGCAACTGGTGGCTTTCTGCTTCGGACCGCCCGCCTTCTGAGATTCGCCCATCGCTCGCAGGCTGTTCACAAAACCCGAACCCAGCATGCCGCCAAGTCCCAGCTGCAGCGCGTTGCGTCTGGTAAATCCGTCGCATCGTTGTGTGGTTGTCATGGTCACTCTCGCCACAAACATTTTTCTTCCCCCACCGGGTTCACCCCGGTGGAAATCGGCTTCTGCACTACCTCATCCGCGAAGAAACAGCGTAGTGCAAAGACCTGAAACCACCGGGATGAACCCGGTGGGGAAGTGGAATTGAGATCTAATCCTGGATCACAAACTCTGCCGAGTTCAACATGGCCCAAACAAGGTCCTCGATCACCTGCCGCCGATTGGCCCCTTCGGCGGCAAGTAGATCTCGGACCAGTTGAGTTTCTTCCGGGACAGGGTTTCGACTAAAGACCTTTTGATAAAGGTCCTTAGCCACCGTGTCCGCATCTTTATTCGAATCCGCCAACTGCTTCGCAAACGCCTTGTCACTGGTCACATCACGATACAGCTGTTCGGAATTCATCAGGTGCAGACTTTGAACAACAGTGGAATCCGTTGTTCGCTCGCACGGAGGATCCTGATTGGGGTCCGGGCGTCCGAATGTATCGAGGAACAGCGAATCTGCACGATGCGTCCAGATCTGACGCGAATTGGAATCCGGCGGCATCGCCTCGAATTCCTGAGGAATGCCAGTCACCAGAGTCACCGAATCCAGCAACACTTCGGCTCGCAGCCGATGGCGATAATGACGGGAGTAGTTTCGAGTGTCAGCGGAGTTCGTTTCATTCGGAAGTGAGCTGAGCTGATACACGTGCGACTTGGCGATGACTCTGACAAGTTCCGTCAGCGAAAAGCCCGAGTCGCGAAAATGTTCCCCGAGCGCCTTGAGCAGGGGGCCATTCGAAGCAGGATTCGTGGCGCGAAAGTCATCGACCGGTTCAACCAGTCCGCGCGACGTCAGGTCCGCCCAGACTCGATTGGCCATGACCTGAGCAAACAGATGATTCTCCGGCGAAGTGATCCAAGCCGCGAGCGACTCACGCGCATCCTTGCCTTCAATCACCTCCGGCGCTGTTCCAAACAGAGGGCGAGGATCGAGCTTCGCGCCAGTCACAGGATGGCTCACGCTGCCCCGAGTACCAGTGAAGAAGAACTCTTCCGACCCGGAAATTGGTGGCGACAGTCCCGTTCCCTTTCGACCGATCTTCGCAAAGTAGGCGGCGAACGAATAGAAGTCTTCCTGCCCCCACACTTCAAACGGATGGTGATGGCACTTGGCACATTCAAGTCGAACACCGACAAACAGCCGGCTGACCATCGTGGTGATTTCTTCCGGCTCACGGCGGTCACGGAACATCGTCACGGCACCGTTTCTGAACGTGCTGCCTTTGGCTGTGATCAATTCACGAACGAACTGATCCCATGGCTTTCGGTCATGAAACGACTGTCGGATCCAGTGGTCATAATTAAATACCGCCTTGATGCCAACTCGATAGGGATTCGGACGCAGAAGGTCGACCCACTTGTTCGCCCAGAAGTCAGCAAAGTCCGGCTGCTGCAGAAGGTGATCAACAAGCCGTGATCGTTTGTCCGGCGATGAATCTGCAAGGAACGCCTGCACTTCTTCCTGAGTCGGAATGCGTCCGCAAATATCTGTTGTGGCGCGCCGAATGAACGTGTGATCGTCGCAGACGGGAGACGGTGTGATGTTCAGACGCTGCAACTTCTGCCACACGAGGTCATCAACAAAGTTGTTTCGGGGCAGGGCGGCGTACGTTTCTGCAGGCACGGGCTGAGTTCGAGGGATGATCACGTCGCACACAGCGATCTGGCCCATGAAACGAGCCATGATGGCGGCATCTCCCGTGATCTTGCCGGCCGTGATCATTCCGTCTTCGCTGACGGCGGCGATCGGCGCTTCGTTCGACTGAAATGCCGTCAGACGTGTCACGTCACGCTGAGTTCCGTCGGAGAACTCTGCAGTCACCTGGAGCTGCTGACTTTGTTCCGGAGCCAGTGTCTGTGACGAAGGATCTACCGTGATCTTCTTCAGCGTTGGCGCGGCGGGGGCTTTGCGAGGCATACCCTGCTGAATCCAGGTCTTCAGAGTCAACGTTTCCGGACCGTTAGGGTCAAGTCGTTTGCCGCCGCCGTGAGGGACAAGGCCTGTCGGCTTCGTGACCAGCAAACTCTCGTCCGCTGCTCCTGCGAAAACTCGTCGACCACGACCTTCCTTCACGATGGCGTCATAGTCCTGCTGAGCATCAAAGGCGAGCAGCGACAATTGAAAGCCACCCTGACCTCGGGCCTTGCCATGGCACGGTCCGCTGTTACATCCGAACCGAGTTAGAATCGGCTGCACATCGTTTTCAAAATCGACAACATCAGTCGTTTGCGCCAATCCACCGCGCGCAGCACTGCAAACAACAATCAACGACAACAGCAGTCTGTGGGCAGCTGATGACATGGCGGGTAAAGGAAGGAATGAGGAAGGCAGGAATCAGGAGGGACCGCAAAGGCGGCGGGTGGCATCGAAACCGGATCAAGGCGAGTAAATTCAGCGGCGAACGCTTCGGTGCCAGAGAAAACTCTAGCACACCCTATCGACACATGTCATCTGAAAACTGTGGTTGCACGCACGTCTCTCGCTCGTCGGCAGGCAGTTTCAGTCGAATTGACTGAAAAACTGGAACCTCGGCACAGGAAATGGGGCAGATTCATAAAAAATTCAGGGGTTATTTGCGTCGAGCAGCATCGATTCAGAATATCGCCCGGTTACAAACGAACATTGCTGAATCACAACGCCCGCCTGCGCATAACACGAAAACTGAACAGAACCAGGGAGCCATTGTCAGATGGAAGATCTTCGCATCGCCATGATCCTGATGGCACTCCTGTCCATGGTCTCGTTCTTCTCAACGGTCCGGCTGATGCGCAACTGGTGGCCTCGGATGGTTGATACCGCTGCGGCAACACTCGTGATTCTGGTTGGTGTCTATGTGCGACTGGTGTGGGGGCAACTCTGGATCGTCAAGTGGATCCCGCTTTCATCCGTGATCGTTCTGGCAAACTGGTTCCCGATCTTTCTTGGTGCTCTGGCGGGCACATTCTGGGTCCGCATGCAGAAGGAGACGTTTCTTCGCCGACTTCCCATCCAGCTTCTGTTGATTGCTGCGGCGGTGGGATCAGAGATTTATGTGATCCCGGCAAAGCCGCCTGAATGCGGTAACAAGTGGATTGAACCAGTCACGCTGTTTCCATGGCGCGTATGCCAACAGACAACTCCTCACACTTGCTCAGCTGCCGCTGCGGCGACGATTCTGACGACGCTTGGTATCGAAGCCAACGAACAGGATATGGCCGTGCTTTGCCTGACTCGACGAGGCACCACGTGGCTGGGACTTTATCACGGACTGTCAGTTCGCCTTGCCGGCACTCCCTACAAGGCTGAGTTCTTCGAATGTGATGTGGAGGACCTTGATGAGCACATCAAAGATCATCCGGTATTGCTTTGCTGCGAACTGACTGATGAAGTCGCCAGTCAGTTTCCCGATTACGAAGAAGTCGATGGCTGGATCCCAGGAGTTCAACACTCGGTAGTGCTGTTTGCCCGCATCAAAACATCGTACTTTCTTGGTGATCCTTCGCAGCAGCAGCCGGAAATCTGGGAAGAACAGGACCTCGCGAGATTGTGGACTGGTCGAGGTCTCAGGATCGTTCCACGGTAGGATTCGTCACACTTCAACATCAGATCGTTTCTATTCTCGATCGAGGTTCAGCTGCCGAATGACATTCATTGAAAGAAACATGTGACGCGGATCATCGAGCAGAGGTCGAAAGCCAAATTTCAAATAGAGCATTGGATGACCAGATTGAAAACCCTCACGGTCGTGCGCCTTGAGCAACCGCCCGATGGTCCAAACCATCAGCCAACCTGCTTCCGGTAACGTCGGGCGGCTTTTGAAAGGGCTTCGTTGGGCTTTTCCGTCTCGTCGTCGATGATGGCAGCAAAGAACTTTCGATCGCGTTCACTAAGTCGAGTGACCTGCTGATCGTTCAGCACTTTACGTGCTGCCTGAACCAGTGTGGAAATCGCAAAGTCGCTGATAGACTGTCCAAGTTCCGTTGCGGCATCTTCAATCGCTTTTTTCTGAGCGACCGTCAATCGAAAGTTGATTCTCGCTTCACTCTTGGCTGTCGACATCGTCTGCACTCCGTGATGAACTGCCCTGGGCCTGTCGATTGTGTACGTCAATGTGACGCACAAACAACACGTTTTCGATCCTGCAGGCTGAATTGGTCAGATCAAAGCCCCGGGCCGCAAATCGAATAAGTGTGCACTTTCAGATAACGATTTCCGCTTCGATGAACTGTCCTGGGTCAGCCTGATAGGCCTTCTGCATCAGCTGCAGCGTCTTCCAGCGAATGGAGTGATTTGAACTTTCAAGAGCAGGGGCCTGTTCAGGCAGATTGATCAGGACGTCTTTCCGAATCACCATCGCTCGTACTTTGCGAGTCTTCACTTCGCCGTCACATTCATTCGTCAGGCAGATTAAGTACCGCTGAGCTTCGAAGGACTGCCCGGCTTCCCGCTTGAAGAGTCCCACGGCAAAGGTCTCGGAAAGTTCATTCAAAACCGCATTGAGATAGAACCAGCGATCTTCCTTTGCGATCGGAACAAACGGGTTCTCCTTCGTCGTCTTCTGAGCCGCCTGGATCAATCGCTCCACAGCCACCTTGTTCAGAAAGATCTCTTCGCAGGTCTTCTCAAGGACCGTACGAATCAGCAACTTGCCGTCATGGAAGGAGTTCAGTGACACGTTTAACCGATTGAAGAACTCACGATTCTTCCAGCTTCGAGCGGCACGCCAGCGACCGAAGAGCCACCCAACAAGCGTGAAACCTGCCGCGGTCAGGATCTTGATCCCGTGATCACTGATCTGGTTTCGAATTGCCTGCAGCCACTGATCCATTGCTACACTCCATTGATCAACTGAGAATCGCCGATTCGTGGCGAATCATAACCATCGGGACAGCATTTTGAGTATCTCATCCAGGATGGGCCCATCGCTCGCCGGGCGTTCTGGACTCTGAGGGTGCGTCAGCGACGTCTTGATCCAGCCGCGACGCTGAAGAAACATGGCCGCGGAATGCTTGTAGGCCGGTACCGGATTTCGAAACGCAAAGAACCCAAGATACTGCAGCACATCATTCAGTTGGTAGAAATCGGAATCACCGCTTTGCCACATGGCGTCTCGGCGAGCAAACAGGTCCGGAGCAAAACTGCTTAGACCAAGCAGATAATCGCTGCCGTACACGACCATATCGATCGCCAGGTCATTGCCCGTCAGCACCAAAAAATCCAGCCGCACTTCATCACGCCAGCGAAGTCGATCCCACTCCAGCGATCGTTCCAGCGACGAGTGCTTCGCTCCAAGACACTGAGGAATCGACATGAGTCCTCGATACACGGTCTCGCTGTAGATCCGACCGAACGGAGCAAACATCGTCCCCAGCTCAAACCCGACAAATCGATCACATTCCCTCGCGAGCGTTCGGTAGGAATCGATGATCGCGTCGTCTGACTGCTGAGTCAGGCCGTATGACTGAAAGATCACAGGCGTTCCGCCATGTGACTGAATCTGATGCATGCGACTTGCATACGTCGCCGAATCAAACGCCGCTCCAGGAGCATCCTTCACAAACGCTCCGGCCACGAACATTCGCCCCGCGGTGACTCGCTGAGTTCGCTGCAGAACTTCTAAACGAGTCGATTCATCCAGCAGGTTGACGTAACCCGTATCCATATTCACGGCCGGGATCAGTCCCGCGTCACACGTTCGCGCGACATGTTGCTCGAACGAAGACCAGTCGACTTCTGTTGCCGATAGGAACGGCAACAAAACGGCCGACATTCCAGTAATCTTGCGACGAGGCTTGAGGTGCGTGATTGGGGTCATTTGATCTCTTCAGTGTAGAACGACTGTCCTCAGTCGTTACTATGTTTCTGCATTCGGCGTTTCAGTGATCCTGTTGTTGCACCGTGCGAAGCGGTTGAGAACAACCGCTCTACAAAGTGTAAAACGACTGTCCTCAGTCGTTACTGCGTTTCTGCATTCCGTGTTTCAGGGTTCAGTGACCGCAGCGCGATGAAGCGGTTGAGGGCAACCGCTCTACAGTCTTACTTCGGCCACGTGTTTCCAATGATCGGAGTCGTCTCCAGTTTCGCGGGATCGACGACGGCATGGACCAGACGTTGCCGCTTCCAGGTATAGGTGATATGCACCAAACCATCGGCCGCCTGAATCACTGCCGGGTATGAAAACTCGGCCTTCGCTTCCTTATCGAGCGTCAGTGCGGCGTTCCATTGTGAACCGTCAGCACTCACCGCAACGTTGATCATCTCACGTCCGCGAGGACTGCCCTGGCCGCGATGCGTATGGTTATAGACAAGCAGTTGCTGGCCGGATTTCAGTGTCACGCCATCGATGCCGCTGTTGGGATTTGGCAGAACGATGGGAACAAGTTCGCTCCATGTTTTGCCCTGATCCTTCGACATCGTGGACAGGACCTGTCCGTTTCCATTCTGATTCCGACACAGGGCCTGAATCGTGCCGTCGGGGTGAGTCAGCAGCGTCGGCTGTATGGCTCCGACAGTCTTCCCGTCATGGATTGCAGGAGTTCGACGCCACGTCTGACCGAAATCCGATGTCGATTCAAAGTGAACTCGCCATCCATCAAATTCCGTGCTGCTGCCACACAACAAAGTTCCATCGGCCAGCAGGATAGGCTTGTTGCGAACTGGTCCGTCAATATGCTCAGGAAGTCGGCGCGCCATTGAAAACGTCTGACCATTGTCCGTCGACACCGCCATCATGCCCCACCAGAAAGCGGGATCAGGGCCAACTTTCCAGAAGAGCACCAGCGGGCCTTTGGGATATTGAAACAGCACAGGATTCCATGTCGGATGTCGATGCTCTTTCCTGTCGGTGAATATGTACTGCACGCCATTCGCGACTTCTTTCGGTGCCGACCACGTGCCATCGCGATGCAGCGAAACCCAAATGCCAACATCCGGATGCTTCTCTTCCGTGCCACCAAACCAGGCGGCGACAAGGCCTTCTGGAGTTTCCACGATCGTCGACGCGTGACATTCCGGAAACGACGCGGACTCGTAAATGAACTGCCTTGAAACCAGTCCGGGAGACTCCTGCGCAGACGCCGCCAGTGATGTTCCAAGGACCAGTAGGAGACAAAGAGCAGGACGAAGGTTCATGAGTGCCATCCGGGAGCAGAATGTTCAAACAGTGCCGGTTCCGGTCCAACTGAATCGTCACACCAGCCAGCGGAGCAGGGCACCAACAATCACGCAGGTGCTCAAGGTTACAGCGAGTCCCCGATGAAACGCAAACGTGAGCACAAACGCCAGCACCGTCACGATCAATGCGGTCGGCTTCAGCGTCTCCCACTGCGGAACAAGAACCTCAAACACTCCGTAGGACGCTCGTGAACTTTTCACGAACAAAGTTGCGATCGCAAGATTCACTCCCAGCGTCGCAATCACCCCCACGACCGCTGCCGTAATCGCCGTTAGCGCGCTGGAGAGGCGATGAACGTTCAGGAGTTTCTCAACATACGGTGCTCCCAGGAAGATCCAGAAGAAGCAGGGAACGAAGGTCACCCACGTCGTCAGAACAGCTCCCAAAGTACCCGCCATCAACGGAGAAAATCCGGTGGAGTGTCGATAAGCCGCGAGGAAACCGACGAACTGCACGACCATAATTAGAGGTCCAGGCGTCGTCTCCGCAAGTCCAAGACCATCCGCCATTTCTCCCTTAGCGATCCAGTGAAAGCGATCGACGGCCTGCTGATCGACATAGCTCAACACACTGTAAGCTCCACCGAACGTGACGACCGCCGCTTTGCTGAAGAACAGCGATGTCTGCACAAACACGTCGTTCTCACCTCGGCTCGTGCGAAGAGCAATGATGGGAGCAAACCAAAGCGTGAGGAAAATCGCACTCGTGAGCAGCGGTCTGGTCCAGCTCGTACGCTGCGAACCAGCAACCTCAGTGATTGCCGTAGCAGCGTCCTCTTTCTTCTTTGGCAGAAAGATCTCCGGTGCAAATCGATGTCCAACCCAGCCCGTGATCGCAGCGAGGCCAATCACCGCAGGGAAGGGCAGTAGTCCGGACCACAGCAGAAGAAAGGCGACGAATGAAACAACAACCAACA